>LGTG01000001.1 GCA_001190015.1 Candidatus Burkholderia crenata | reverse complement strand
GATTGACACTGGCCTGCCCGGCGATGGCATCATCGGCCTCCCGGTTTGTTGCGAGCCTCAGCCCCGCGGTCGCCCGGCGGCCTCAAATGTGAACTGCAACACCTGTCTCGTATAAGGTGTCCAATGTCCGAAAAACTTTCTTACCAGCAACTGCCGCCTGAACAACCGCCCACGCGCCACTCACGCGTTCCATTCGCCATTCGAGGTCTTCGCTGCAACCCTTGCTTCAGCAAGCCAATCTCCAAGCTCTAAACACTAAACCCCCTGTTGCACTTCACCATTGAAACCGCCCCTCAACGAACTATAACGAATAACTCAGCGTTTCTCCGCCCCGGTGTATTTGCAATCGAAGCGCTTTCTCACCGTACCATTTTCATCGACGCTTTCAAGATACACGTCGAATTGCCACAGCCGCGCCATGTGCTTGAGCACTTCTTCGCTGTCATTGGTCAAGTGACGGTTATCGGTCATGAAATGGCGTAGCGTCAGGCTGCGATCGCCGCGTGTATTCATCGAATACACCTGGATATTTGGCTCACGATGATGCATGTCGTACTGCCGTGACAAAGCCTGGCGCACATACCGGTATCCGCTTTCGTCGTGAATAGCGGACACTTCCAGTGAGTCGCGCATATCGTCATCGAGAATGGAGAACAGGCGCATTTCCCGAATCAGATGCGGCGATAAGTACTGCGCAATAAAACTCTCGTCCTTGAAGTTGCGCATGGCGTAATGCAGCGCTTCAAGCCAGTCACTGCCGGCAAGCTCCGGAAACCATTCGCGATCCTCATCCGTCGGGTGTTCGCAGATGCGGCGAATATCGCTCATCATGGAAAATCCGAGGGCATACGGGTTGATGCCGCTGTAATACTGCTTGGTCACGGGCAGCTGATACACCACGTTGCTGTGCGAATGTAGGAATTCCATCATGAAACCGTCTTCCAGACGGCCTTCCGCATAAAGCGTATTGAGCAGCGTGTAATGCCAGAACGTGGCCCACCCTTCGTTCATGACTTGCGTTTGCCGCTGCGGATAAAAATACTGGCCGACCTTGCGGATAATGCGAATAACTTCGCGCTCCCACGACTCAAGCAGTGGTGCATTTTTCTCCGCAAAATACAGCAGGTTTTCCTGCGGTTCAGGCGGATATCGGCTTTCAATTTCCTCGGTCGTCGTCGCTTTTTTATTCGGCAGCGTGCGCCAGAGTTCATTCACTTGCGACTGCAAATACGCTTCGCGTTCCCGCCGTGCGGCCATTTCCTTCGCCAGCGACAATTTCTGCGGCCGCTTATACCGGTCCACGCCATAGTTCATCAGCGCGTGGCACGAGTCGAGCAGTTCCTCAACCCGATCAATGCCATGCCGCTCCTCGCATTCCGCGATGTAATTCTTCGCATAAACAAGGTAGTCGACAATGGCGTGCGCGTCCGTCCACAGCCGGAACAGGTAGTTGCCCTTGAAAAATGAGTTATGCCCGTACGCCGCGTGCGCGATGACGAGCGCCTGCATCGTCATCGTGTTTTCTTCCATCAGGTACGCAATGCACGGATTCGAGTTGATGACGATCTCGTACGCAAGGCCCATCTGGCCGCGCCGGTAACTTTTCTCGGTGGACAGGAAGTGCTTGCCGAACGACCAGTGCCGGTAGTTCACCGGCATGCCGACCGACGCGTACGCGTCCATCATCTGCTCGGCACTGGTAAGTTCCAGCTGGATCGGGTAGACGTCGAGCCCATACCGCTGTGCGACACGGGAAATCTCGGTGTCGTATTCCTCGATCAGCTCGAAGGTCCAATCCGATGGACACGGCAACGGCCTTTTTTCCGCCACGTTGATGGTGTCTCCTTCCGACGCCGCGCTTTTGCGAAGCTTCCTGGCCTTTTGTGGCGCGCTGTCTTGTGCTGTCAGTTCTTCGCCGGGTTTGAGGTAATACCCACGTGCTTCGTTGTTCAAATGCCGTGTTGTCATGCAACCGCCTGTTGTTTCTCAAACAATTCGCGAAAGACCGGATAAATATCCGCAGCCGATTCAACTTTTTTCATCGCGAGTTTAGGCGCGCTTTGTGCCAGATGAGCATATTCCACCCAGAGATTCTGCTCTTCGGACGCTACTTGAATGTAGGCAAAGTATCGCACTTTCGGAAGAATGTCCTCTGAGAGTAGCTTACGGCACTTGGGCGAATCATCAGTCCAGTTGTCGCCGTCGGACGCTTGCGCGCCGTAGATATTCCATTCGGTGGGTGAATACCGTTCGTCCATGATTTTCTTCATCAAGTCAAGCGCGCTGGATACCAGCGTACCGCCGCTTTCGGTCGAATGGAAGAAGGTTTCTTCATCTACCTCTTCGGCGCGCGTGTGATGCCGGATGAACACGACTTCAATCTTTTCGTAGTTCCTGTTCAGGAACAGGTACAAAAGAATGAAGAAACGCTTCGACAGATCCTTGCGCTGCTCGTCCATAGAACCGGACACGTCCATCAAACAAAACATCACGGCCTTGCTCGACAGCGTGGGTTGTTTGGTCCGGTTGACGTACCGTAAGTCGAATGGGTCGATGAAAGGAATTCGCGTAATGCGTCCTTTCATGATCACGATATCGGCTTCCAGCCGCGCAATTTCCTCGGCGTCGCCGTTCTCCAGTTGAAGCACTTCCAACTGCCGCTCCATCTCGTGCAACTGGCGCGATAAAGGCGACCCCAGCGCGATCCGCCGCCCGAGCGCCCTGCGCAGCGAACGGACGACATCGATATTGTTCGGCGTTCCTTCAGCCGAAAACCCTGCCCGCACATTCTTCCACGTGGGCACGGCAAGCAACTGGGTTTTGACGAGGCGCGGCAACTCGAGGTCGTCGAAGAAATACTGCATGAACTCTTCGCGCGACAGCTCGAACACGAAGTCGTCCTGCCCTTCGCCTTCGTTGCTCGCGGTCTTGCCGCCGCCACCGTCGCCATTCGGGCGCGCTATCTTGTCGCCCCGGATGTAGTCGGCGTTACCCGGATGCACGAGTTCACGCTTTCCGCCAGGGCCATGCCGGAACGACGGTTCGGCGATGTCCTTCTTGGGAATCGTGATGCTTTGCGTGCTCTGGATGTCTTTGATGCTGCGGTCTCGAACGGCCTCCGACACCGCCCGGCGAATATAGTTTTTGACACGACGCAAAAAGCGTTCGCGGTTGGCAATGCTCTTGTTCTTACCGGCTAACCTGCGGTCGATGATTTGATGGAGCACATCCAGTCTCCCGCGTAATTGGCGAGGAAGCGAAGCGCTGGCAGCCTAAACCGCGCTGCGGCGCAAGGCCGCAAAGCACTCGCCAAGATGTTCGCGTTTCCGCTGGCGCCAACGACCAGCATCACGCGAACCATGACTCTGAACTACTCAAAACTGACAACACAACTACGATTCAATCACGTTTTTCCGGGCTTCGTTGAGAACTCATTCATCTCCCTGTGGAAAATGTCCAAAAGCAGACCAAAAAACAGATCAAAAATTGCAGTTGCACCTGGCCACACAACGGCCACACGAAGGCCAAATTACGACGATTTACGTACCCGGAGATACCAGTCGCAGAGCAGACGCACTTGCTTCGGCGTATAGCCCTTCGCGACCATCCGGTTCACAAAGTCCTCGTGCTTGCGCTGTTCTTCCGCCGAACCTTTAGCGTTGAACGAGATCACCGGCAGTAGTTCCTCGGTATTCGAGAACATCTTCTTCTCGATCACCACCCGAAGCTTCTCGTAGCTGATCCACGCCGGATTCTTGCCACCGTTCGCTGCCCGCGCCCGCAGCACGAAATTCACGATCTCGTTGCGGAAGTCCTTCGGGTTGCTGATGCCAGCCGGCTTCTCGATCTTCTCCAATTCCGCATTCAGCGACGCACGGTCGAAACTCTCGCCGGTATCGTGATCGCGGAATTCCTGGTCTTGGATCCAGAAATCGGCATACGTCACATAGCGGTCGAAAATGTTTTGCCCATATTCCGAATACGACTCCAGATATGCAGTCTGAATCTCCTTGCCGATGAACTCGGCATACCGCGACGCCAACACATCCTTGATGAACGACAGGTACTTCTGTTCGGTTTCCGGTGGGAATTGCTCGCGTTCGATCTGCTGTTCCAGCACGTACATCAGGTGCACCGGATTGGCTGCAATTTCAGTGGAATCGAAGTTGAACACCCGTGAGAGGATCTTGAACGCGAACCGCGTAGAGACACCGGTCATGCCTTCGTCGACACCAGCAAAGTCGCGATACTCCTGGAACGACTTGGCCTTCGGGTCCGTGTCCTTCAGGTTGTCGCCGTCATAAACCTGCATCTTCGAAAAAAGGCTGGAGTTCTCCGGTTCATGAAGGCGCGTCAGCACCGCCATCTGCGCCATCATCTTGAGCGTGCCGGGTGCGCATACCGCTTCGGCTAGCGAAGAATTACGCAGCAGCTTCTCGTAGATCTTCATCTCTTCGCTATAGCGCAGGCAGTACGGCACCTTCACCACGAAGATACGATCGAGTAGTGCTTCGTTATTCTTGTTATTGCGGAACGTCTTCCATTCCGACTCGTTCGAGTGAGCGAGGATCACGCCGTCGAACGGGATCGCACCGAAACCTTCCGTGCCCTTGAAGTTACCTTCCTGGGTAGCGGTGAGCAGCGGGTGCAGCACCTTGATCGGGGCCTTGAACATTTCGACGAACTCAAGCAAGCCTTGGTTCGCAAGACACAGCCCACCGGAGTAGCTGTAGGCGTCAGCGTCGTCCTGCGAATAGGTTTCGAGCTTGCGGATGTCGACCTTGCCGACCAGTGACGAGATATCCTGATTGTTCTCATCGCCCGGTTCGGTCTTGGCTATACCGATCTGCCGAAGGATGGACGGGTAACGGCGAACGATATGGAACTTGCGGATGTCGCCATTGAATTCGTGAAGGCGCTTCACTGTCCACGGACTCAGGATGTTCTTGAGATAACGGCGCGGAATGCCGTATTGCTCTTCAAGGATAGGACCGTCTTCGTCATAGTCGAACAAGCCCAAAGGAGACTCGTTGACGGGCGAACCCTTGATTGCATAGAAAGGAACACGCTCGGCCAGTTGCTTCAGACGTTCGGCAATGGATGACTTGCCGCCGCCAACAGGTCCGAGCAGATACAAGATCTGCTTCTTCTCTTCCAGCCCCTGGGCTGCATGCCGGAAGTACGACACCACCTGCTCGATCACTTCCTCCATTCCGTAGAACTCACGGAATGCCGGATACACCTTGATCACCTTGTTTGCAAACACACGCGATAAACGCGGGTCCGTGCGCGTGTCGACTGACTCCGGTTCCCCGATAGCCGCCAACATCCGTTCGCCCGCTGTTGCATACGTTGCAGGATCGTCTTTGCAGAGCGCGAGATACGCTTCGAGCGAGAATTCCTCCTCGCGAGTCTTTTCGAAGCGGGTCGCGAAACTGCTGTAGATATCCATGCTACCTCCTCGCCGAAGTCAGAAAGCAATGCGAGCGCGGTGCGCCTAATCACAGCAGAACAACATCGCTCCAGTTCATCCTAAACCTATTCGAATTTTTTTTCATGCAAATGCGTTGTTGATTTGCTTCGAAGTATTCCTAGCTTGGTGGAATATTTTCGTTTACCTACAATCACCGTCCCGACTCGCGAAACGTTTTCCGTATTGGCTGCATAGCCTTGCTGTACAAGCCCCGGACCCATGCGACATGCTGGCAGCCGAATACCCCGGCTGCTGCCGGCGGTTTAGCATTGCCCGCAGCTATACATTGAGCGCTTATGTCGCTCATATGCCGCGTGTACCTTACAATTACCCATATTTTTCGGCGAGTTCGAAACCGAGCAGGATATCTGTAAGCCTTACCAATCTTCGCCAGACAACGATATTGCCCGGAGGAGGATCATTGGCTCGGGCCAGATAGCCACCCAGTTGGGCAAGTTTGACGGTATAACGTGTAAGGGGTTCGGCGGTTGAAGTCTTCGCGGTATCTTTAACCAACTGATCAAGCAGCTGTATTTCAGTTGGTGTCATCGTGATTTTGGCGGGGGGCGGCGGTGCAGCCCGGTTCACCGTCGTTATCCAGAGCAGTCC
>LGTG01000178.1 GCA_001190015.1 Candidatus Burkholderia crenata | reverse complement strand
CACTGCTTTGGTCGTCATGACGGGGCGCTTTTCAACAGCTTGCTAGGGTGGTGCATGCGTGTCGACCCTATTTCGGTAATAAATCGTCGAGTTAAACGGTCGCCAAATGAACCAGCAATAAATGCCAGCAGTCATGCGTTTGCCGCGACCCGACCCGTACGGGTCAGGGCATCTCTTTCACATAACAAGGGTATTGGGTTTTCTGCGCGCGGGCCGCGTCAAGATCGATCGTGACCACGAATCCGGCTCCTCCAAACTGTTGGCCGAGCTCGCCCTGACCATGCCGGTTCGAACTGACGAACCACGCACCTGACGCAATGGCCGCCATGGTGCCCGCCGTTTTCCATCGCGCCAGTGACACTCGGCTCGCGCGCGGTCGTTGAAGAACAACTCAGTACAGAGCAGAACCCCCACCTTGACCTGGCCGACTTGCACGCAGTCGAATTTACCCGCGCCGCACACGTACCACGCTTCCTCGAAGAAACCTGGCTCCTGCGGGAAGTACTTTTTGTGATGGATCATGCGATACGCATTCGATTGGCAGAATCAATCGATTCAAGCGCCAGCGCCAGCTCGAAGTGTACAAGAATCTTATCGCCGCACGCTGATCGACCCGGATCTGCCAGGCATGGAAGAGGGCGATGTGATTACAGTATCCTGCGATCCTGAAGATATCAACTACTAAGAATATCAAACCATATCGGTTCACGAAGACTTCGCAACAGTCCACTATGTCCCCGGGGAACAGATATAGGCCACACCCCGTTATCTGATCATTGTGCGGATATTAACGAGCGTTGCGGTAGCGCACCCCATGGTGCCACAAGTTTCCGGGGTGCTGTAGCAGCCTCTCAGATGGCAGTGACAGCCAGCTTCTGCGCCTGCACTAGGTGCCTGCCGAGGCTGACCGTCATGATGAGCGCTGCTATTTCGCAGGCGGTAGCCGTCCAGCCGAGATCGTTCACCGAGGTGAGACTAAAGGTAAGCGATAGATCTGGCACAGCGAATGGAGGATCATTTTTAACTGACGGTTAATCGTGAGGGCATCGCGGAGTCCGATGTCTACCGGCGATGTTTACAAAGTGATGTCGTAAGTGGGTTCCGACGCAAAGGGCGGCGCTCAGTCGAGGTCTCAGTCCAAGCTTGCTTGAGCCTGCCTCCTGGCGTAGTAAACGGCAGCAGGTCACTGACGTCAGCGTCTGGTGGTCGTTGTAGCAGCTTGGTCAAGACATGCAGCAAATACGCATACGGTTCGACGCCGCATGCGCGACACGTTAGCATCAAGCTGTACACCGTCGCACTCGCTTTCGCACCGGCAACCGTATCGCAGTACAGCCACGATTTTCTCCCAGTGCAGAATGGCCTGATGTCCCGTTCGATGACGTTATGCCGCTAACGGCATGAATGACGTTATTGTCTACGGGGGCGTGACCAAACATCGCGTAACGGCTTAGGTACGGCCACTGATTCCGACTGTAGCTGATCGCCTTGCCGAGCAGACTTTCGGGCAACACCTTGGGCGCCAGTTCGTCGAGCCACACCTTGAAGCTGTTCAGCAGCGGCACACTATGCTGCTGCCGCAGACGGTGCGTATAGCCGCCAGTTTGCCCTTGGCGAGCGCTTCGACCTGATACAACGCCTGGAAGTATTCGAGCGCCTTGGCAGCACGTGGGCTGGGCTTGTTCTTTTGTCCCTTGAAAACGTCGGTAAACATCCGTCTCGCGTGCGCCATGCATCCGAAGTGCGTCGCTTTTTTGAGCGTGCGCCAGGCGCTATAGCCGTCGCTCATCAACATGCCCTTGTAGCCCTTGCAATTACCCATATTTTTATAGATTCTCTGTTAATAAGGAATCCTTTATGTTAACGTCGT
>LGTG01000177.1 GCA_001190015.1 Candidatus Burkholderia crenata | reverse complement strand
TCAAACCCCGCTTACGCGGGACCCAATTTCAACAGCCTGTTAGGTACGGCCACTGATTCCGACTGTAGCTGCTCGCCTTGCCGAGCAGACTTTCCGGCAACACCTTGGACGCCAATTCGTCGAGCCACGCCTTGAAGCTGTTCAGCAGCGGCACACTATGCTGCTGCCGCAGACGGTGCGTATAGCCGCCGCGTGTTTCACCGTCGGGCAAGTTTGCCCTTGGCGAGCGCTTCGACCTGATACAACGCCTGGAAGTATTCGAGCGCCTTGGCAACACGTGGGCTGGACTTGTTCTTTTGCCCCTTAAGAAGGTCGGTAAACATCCGTCTCGCGTGCGGCATGCATTCGAAGTGCGTTGCCTTTTTGAGCGTGCGCCAGGCGTTATAGCCGTCGCTCATCATCAGCATGCCCTTGTAGCCGTCGAGGAATGCCTTCGGATATTCCTGGCCGCGCCCGGGCTGATAGTCGAACAGCGCGACCGGCTCGAGGCAGTCTTCGGCACTACCTACGATACACCATATAACTTTTGCTTTGCGCAGATTTGCCGGGCTCCTTGAGTATCTGGAGCGTTGTTTTGTCACCATGGATCAGCGGCTGCGACAGCAACGTTTTGTGAAGCGCATCATACAGCCGGCTGTAGTGCAGTTCGCTCGGCCGTATGATCCAGTTCGCGAGCGTGCCGCGTCCAATCGGTATGTTCGAGCGCGCAAGCACGTCTTCCATTCGGTACAGCGGCGTGCCGTCGACGTATTGCCCCACAGTGACGGTGGCGATCATCGTGGGACTCGCGTGGCTGCCGGGCAGTGGCTGCGCCGGCATCGGCGCAAGAACAATCGGGGCCAGTTCGGTATGGTGCTCGCAATGTCGGCAGGCATATTTGAAGCGCACGTTTTGCAGTGCTTAGGTTCAAGCAGTCATTGCAACACCATCATTTA
>LGTG01000176.1 GCA_001190015.1 Candidatus Burkholderia crenata | reverse complement strand
ACCCACCCCCCCCCCCCCCCCCCCTCCTACCCTATATCGCACGCGCAGCTACAGATCGACACAGCTTTGCCAATTTACCGCAATTCACCAGCAAATTGCATGTGCAAGCGCAGGACTGCCGAAAACATTAACGGGCTGCTCCGACAGTATTTCCCTAAAGGCACCGACATTAGTCGATATTCCGAGCGAGAACTCGACGCAGTTGCGAACGCGCTTAATTGCAGACCACGCAAAGCCCTCGATTAGAAGACACCGGCCGAGGCGTTTGAAGAGTTGTTAATATTCGCAACCTAAATGATGGTGTTGCAATGACTGCTTGAACCTAAGCTGTTGTCCATCGCGATTGTTCCGCTGATTGCGCCGCATGCGTGGCATGTTTATTTCGGCAAGATATCGGCGGCCTGGGCGCTCGTGTTCCTGGTTCCTTTTGCACTTGGTTTTGGTCCGCAGGTTGCATTCGCCACCTTCGTGCACGCCATGCTGGAAGAGTATGTGTCGTTCATCATCCTGCTCACGGCGCTGTTCACTGTCGCGGGCGGAATTTGCCTGCATGGCGACCTGCATGGGTCCCCGCGCCTGAATACGGGACTGCTCGCGCTCGGCACGGTGCTCGCCAGCATCATGGGGACAACGGGCGCAGCCATGCTGCTGATTCGCCAATTGCTGCGCGCCAATGAATATTGTCGGCACGTTGTGCATCGCGTGGTGTTCTTCATTTTCCTCGTGGCCAATGCCGGAGGTTCGCTCTCGCCGCTTGGGGATCCGCCGCTGTTCCTCGGCTTCCTGAATGGCGTGAGCTTTTTTTGAACCTGGTACATCTCGCCGCGCCAACGCTCTTCATCTGCGTAGTTTTGCTGGCACTCTTCTACATCCTCGACCGCTATTACTTCGCCAAGGAAGAGGTGGTGCATCGGAGTGCAGTGAAAACGCCGTTGCGTGTCGAAGGCAAGATCAATTTCGTTTTGCTCGCGGCGGTAGTCGCGTTCGTGCTGATGAGCGGCTTGTGGAAACCGGGCATTGAGTTCGATGTATTCGGCACGCACGTCGGCTTGCAGAATGTCGTGCGCGATGCGCTGCTTGTCGTGGTGACGCTCCTGTCGCTAATCCTCACGCCGAAAAGCGCGCGCGGGCAACGCGTTCAACTGGGCGCCTATTGAAGAAGTCGCGAAGTTGTTCGCGGCCATCTTCATTACCATTGCGCCCGTGATCATGATCCTGCGCGCGGGAGCTGATGGCGCATTTGCCGGCATCGTGCACATGGTGACCGATTCAAGCGGCAAGCCTATAGACATTGCGTATTTCTGGGCGACGGGACTGCTGTCGTCGTTTCTCGACAACGCACCGACTTATCTCGTGTTTTTCAACCTTGCCAGCGGCGATGCGCCCACGTTGATGACGACTGGCGCCAGAACGCTCGCCGCCATCTCGGCGGGCGCTGTGTTCATGGGGGCGAACAGCTATATCGGCAACGCACCCAATTTCATGGTCAAGGCGATTGCCGAATCGCGCGGCATTGTCATGCCCGGATTCTTTGCGTACGTCGGCTGGTCGACAGTCATTTTGCTGCCCTTGTTCCTGCTCACTGGATGGTTGTTCTTTTAGGAGAAGTCGATGAAAAAAGTGCTGGTTGCCCGTCCCATCTTTCCGGACGTGATCGAACGCCTCCGGCAGTATTTTGAAGTCGATGCCAATCCGGGCGCACCGCTCGGCGCCGACGAATTCGCGCGCCGCATGGCCGATCGCGACGGCGCGTTGCTGGCCGGTGATCCCGTCACGGCGGAAGGTACTTGAAGGCGCGCCGAATCTGAAGGTGGTGTCGAACATGGCGGTTGGCTACAATGACTTCGACATGCAGGCGTTGAACGCGCACGGCGTGCTCGGCACCAACACGCCGGACGTATTGAACGAAAGCACGGCGGACTTCGGTTGGGCGCTGATGATGGTGGCGGCGCGCAGTATTGCCGAATCCGAACACTTCCTGCACGCGGGCAAGTGGGGTACGTGGTCCTACGACGCTTTTCTCGTTTACCGACACGTATACGGCGCCACGCTCGGCGTGCTTGGCATGGGGTGCATCGGCCAGGAGCTTGTCCGGCGTGCGCTCGGATTCAACATGCGCGTGATCTATCACAACCATTCGCGCGTCGCGCCGGAGATCGAAGCGGAACTGGCAAGCATGCAACTTACGGCTACGCTGATCAACATCGCAGGGGGCGGAATTGTCGACGACGCCGCGCTGATCCAAGCCTTGCGCAAAAAGACCATCGCAGCGGCTGGACTTGACGTGTTCGAAGGCGAGCCGAATTTCAATCCCGATTTCCTCACCGTGCCGAACGTGGTGCTGACGCCGCATATTGCGAGCGCGACCGAATCCACGTGTCGTGCCATGGCCAATCTCGCGGCCGACAACCTGATCGCTGCGCTGTGCGAAGGTCCGCGCGCAGGCAATCCGCCGAACCCGATCAATCCGGAAGTCCTGAAGATATGACCATGTTGTTGCTGTTGAGCGTGGGTGTCGCTGTCCTCGCGATCGCGTTGATACTGTTGTTGTGGCCGAAGCGCGAGACAGATGTCGAGGAGCAGTTCGAGGCGCTGGCCGATCGGATCATCAACATGGGCGAGGCGCACGCGCGTGCCCAGGAGCGGCTCGAACGCAACGTGCGTGGCGAAGTGACAGAAACCTCACGCGCGTCGCGTACCGAGGCGGGCACTGCGTTCGCTCAGTTCCAGCAGACACTCGCAACGCAACTTGCGAGCATGGCGAACGTCCAGAACACGCAGCTTGAAGCGTTCTCCCGTCAACTGGTCACGTTGACGGAAAGCAACGTGCAGCAGAGCCAGCACGCACGCGACGAACAAAGCCAGGCGCTGAAGCGTTTCGGTGATGCACTCACGCTGCAACTCGCGCAGATGTCCGAATCGAATGACCGTCGTCTGAGTGAAGTGCGCGCAACGCTCGAAGCGCGGCTGAAGGATATCGAAGCGAACAACGCGGCGAAGCTCGAAGAAATGCGCCGTACCGTCGATGAAAAGCTGCATGCCACGTTGGAGCAGCGGCTTGGCGAATCGTTCAAGCTGGTTTCGGACAGGCTGGAGCAGGTGCATCGCGGACTGGGCGAGATGCAGAGCCTGGCGGCGGGTGTCGGGGACTTGAAGAAGGTGCTGACCAACGTCAAAACGCGTGGGACCTGGGGCGAAGTGCAGCTTGAATCGCTGCTGGAGCAGTTGCTCACGCCTGAGCAGTACGCGAAGAATGTGGCAACCATCCCGAAGAGCAACGACCGCGTGGAGTTCGCGATCAAGCTGCCCGGCCGTCATGATGCGCCCGGCCAGAGCGGCGCGAATGCGGTGGCTACGCCAGTATGGCTGCCTATTGACGCCAAGTTTCCGCGTGAGGACTACGAGCGGTTGATCGACGCACAGGATCGTGCTGACGTAGTCGCGGTCGAAGAAGCGTCAAGGGCGCTGGAAGGCCGCATTCGTGCGGAAGCGAAGGCTATCGCGCAGAAGTACGTTGCGCCTCCGCATACCACGGACTTCGCGCTGTTGTTCCTGCCGACCGAAGGCTTGTACGCGGAAATCCTGCGCCGGCCGGGGCTGACGGATTTTCTGCAGCGGGAATGCCGGGTGAGCGTGACGGGTCCGACCACGTTGACCGCGCTTCTGAACAGCCTGCAGATGGGTTTCAGAACCTTGGCAATCGAGCAGCGCTCCAGTGAAGTCTGGCAAGTGCTCGGTGCGGTGAAAACGGAGTTCAGGAAGTTTGGCGAAGTGCTGTCGAAGACGCGGTCGCAGCTTGAAGCGGTGACACGTTCCATTGAATTGGCGGAAACGCGTACGCGCCAGATGAGCAAGAAACTGCGCGGCGTGGAAGCGTTACCGGGCGAGCAGGTGGCCAACCTGCTCGGAGATGAACGCGAAGAACCTGCAGAACGCAACGAGCCCGTCGCGGGTTTGCCTTAGTCTGCAGCAGGCGAGGCCAGCGTAGCTAGTGCGTCACCGGTAATGCGCACGATGCGTCAGTCGGGCAACACGGTTGCCCCCATCTTCTCGTAGAAGCCGATGGCGTTTTGATTCCAGTCGAGCACAGTCCACTCGAAGCGGCCGTACTGGCGTTCCGCCGCCAGCGCTGCAAGCGCACGCAGCATCTTCGTGCCGAGTCCACTGCCGCGAGTAGCCGGCTTCACGTACAGGTCTTCGAGAAACAAACCGCGCTTGCCGAAGAAGGTCGAGTAATTTTGAAAGAACAGCGCATAGCCCACTATGTGCCCGTTCTCTTCGGCCACCAGGGCCTCTGCGGACGGCCGCGCACTGAACAGCGCGTTATGCACGCCGGCCTCGGTGGCTATGACATATGCATGAGCTTTTCAAACTCGGCCAGCTCGATCATCAAGCCAAAAATAGCGCCGGCATCGGCGGGTGCTGCGGGTCGGATTTGAGTGCTCATCATGCCTCTTCCGGTGCGTCGGACAAGACGATCTCAATGCCGCCGAACTGCGACGCCACCCAGTTGTATGCGTGGCACGCGATCCACAGCAAGATGAAGCCGAGGATCGCGTTGAGCAGCAGCGCGCTTGTCACGGTGCTCAGTTCGACCGAGCCGTATCGGAAGAAAGCGACCAGTACGCCCAGCAGCACAATGGGCACGCTGAAGGTGAGGTACACGAGAATCAGCGCTTTGGCGGTTTGTCCCGGCGCGATGAACAAAATCTGTTTTTTCATGAAGGAAAAGCCCCGTCCATAGTGCAATGCATTTGAACGACGAATTCAACCGGTCGTTGCAACATCTCGAAATTTGGAGGTGTTAAATGGGGCGACCGCGGGGCTGGGGGGCTTGCAACAAACCGGGAGGCCGATGATG
>LGTG01000175.1 GCA_001190015.1 Candidatus Burkholderia crenata | reverse complement strand
AGGCGTTTGAAAAGTTAATATTCGCAACCTAAATGATGGTGTTGCAACGACTGCTTGAACCTAAGCTTAGAATAAATCACATGACTCGTCATGTTCTGTCGACGACGACCCCGTAGTGCGCTACCTGGTTCGCGAATATCTGCAAGGCAACGGCCTTGCAGTCTCGGTGCTGCACGACGGTACAGGCCTCAAGCGGCGCCTCAACGCCGAGCGGCCATCAATTTGTCGTGTTCGACGTAATGATGCCCGAGGAGGATGGCATCAGCGATTTGCGCGAATTGCGCGCAGCCGGAGACGACATCCCCGTGATCTTCCTGACAGCGCGTTCGGATGTGATCGATCGCGTGATCGGCCTCGAACTCGGCGCGGACGACTACCTGACCAAACCCTTCGATCCGCGCGAACTGCTCGCGCGAATTCGTACGGTCCTCAGACGTCGCGACGCGGCGGCGCCGGGTGCGCCGGAGGACCCACCTCCTTACCGCTTTGGTCCCTACGAAGTCGATTTTGCCGCCCGTGAATTGCGTTACAACGGCGAACGGGTGCCGTTGCGTTCCGGCTAATTTGCCACGCTGAAGATCTTCGTGAGAAACGAGATGGTCGTGCTGACGCGTGCGCAATTGAACGAGAAGCTGCGCGGTCAGGCGGAAACGTACAGGGCGGGACCGCAGCCTCGACGTATCCATATGGCGACTGCAGCGCATGCTAGAAGCCGATCCATCCGATCCGCGCTACGTTCAGACCGTTTGGGGACATGGCTATATCTTCGTGCCGCACGGTGAGACCGGCGCGGTGGAGCGCGCTATCCGCCGCGCGTCGACCGAAGCGTGACAACGTTCGAGGCCTTGCGTGTAAAAAACGTACGACCGGCCGATGAAGATGTATCCGCTGAAATGATCCGTTACCAACTGCATCAGTTATTTCTTCTGTACCCGCATAAGATCGCTTCCATAGTCCCGACCACGGGATATGGAGAACTCAAATGAAACGCGTAGCTACAGTGTTGGTGTTGGCCGGAAGTCTTGCCATGTCAGGTCAGGCGTCCGCGCACGGGGACGGCGGTGCGGTAGTCGGCGCGCTGCTGGGCGGGGCGGTGATTGGCGCGCTGGTGGGGTCCGCGGTGGCTCAGCCTGTGTACGCACAGCCGGTGTATCAGCCGGTCTATGTACAACCTGTTTATTATGCGCAGCCGGCCTACCAACCCGGCCCGCCGCCGGGATACTGCTTCGACGACTATCGCCGTGCATATGTACCGTGCGGCCCGCAACCGCAGCCGGGCTATTACCAGCAAGGCTGGTAATACCGAAATACCTCGCAATCGGCATAGGGTACGACCATAAGGCCGTACCCCTGCCACACCACCCGGCATGAGCGTCGGCCTGTTTCGCCGCGGAGGCGGCATTCTCGTGCGTGAGCCCCCCAGCCGTGCCGGCATCACCCACGCTCGCGACACAGCATTCACCAGCGTCATGAGCAACAACGAATTGTTTGGGCGCGTGCGGATACGCTCGAGTGTCGACGGCGTGGAGCGCGTGGTGGCGTTTCGTCGTGTGGGTGACTACCCGCTCTACGTGACGAGCGCCATTCCGACCAGCGCGATCTTCTCGCAATGGCGCCAGCACTACACGCTGATCGCCTTGATCACGGCGATGCCGTGCATCGCGGTCTGGCTGCTCGTGCTGTTCTCGCTGCGACAGTTAAGGGCGCAGCAAGCCGCATGGGAGCGCTGGCAGGCGCAGGTCGACATGCGCTGTCGGCGCCGAGCCATCCAGCCGGCAGTTGCGGCGCATGGGTGCGCTCGGCAACCTGGTCGCCAACGTGGCGCACAACTTCAATAACCTGCTGATGGTCGTGGCGGCGAATATGGAGCTTGCGCGCCGCAAGAATTTCAACGGACTGGAAAGGGAAGTGCTGGCAGTCGAACGGGCGACCGCCGGCGCTGAAGCGCTTGCTCAGCGTCGCGCGCAAACAACCGCTCAAGCAGGAGCCGATCGACCTCTCTGTCTCGTTGCCCGCGGCAACCGGGTTGATCGAAACGGCGGCCGGCGAGAAGGTGCAGGTGAGGGTGCAGGTGTCGCGTCGGACATGTGGCAGGTTCGCGCGGATGCCACCGAACTCGAGTTCGCGATCATCAACATTGCCGTGAATGCCCGCGATGCCATGCCCCAGGGTGACCGGTTTGTGATCCGCTGCCAGAACGTTCGCATGACGGCCGACAACGTCTTGCCCGACGGTGAATACGCACTGCTCGCTTTCACCGACAGCTGCGAGGGCATGCCTGAAACCACAGCGCGGCGCGTTCGAGCCGTTGTTCACGACCAAGCTGCGGATCGGGCACGGGGCTTGCGCAAGTGCTGGCGGCGTGCGAGCAGGCGAGCGGCACGGCAAGACTCGCCAACGTGCTGGGGCGCGGCACGACTGTGCGGGCTTTAGGTACCACGACGGCCCGGCCGCCGCGCCCGTGACGACCGGTGGACGCAGCCGGCATCGATACACCGGACATGCCGGGTACAGTAGATTCCACGGGCAGTACGGCGCCAGTGGGGCCGCACTCGGGGTCGATCCTGCTGGTTGAGGACAACGAGAAAGTCGCGGCCGGCGTGGCAGCCGTGCTCGCCACCTTTGGCTACGACGTACGCCACGAACTCACCGCGGACAAAGCCTTCGACTTGCTCAACCAGGCAGTCGCTTCGACCTCGTGTTGTCGGATATACAGATGCCTGGGCGGCTCAACGGCATCGCTTTGGCGAAGAAAGTCCGTGGGACCTGGCCCACGCAGCGGATCGCATTGATGACCGGCTATGCCGACGAATTCGAGCGCGCGCGCCACACCGGGGTGACGATTCTCGCGAAGCCATTCAATATCGACGAGTTGCGGGAACTCGTGCTGGGCTAATTCAGCAATGCACCATTCGGTGCGAAAAAATCGCCGAGAACTTCCAATACACGCCACATTGCGCGAGGACGGCGGCAATGGCCGTCTTGGCCAGCCTCCTGCAATACCGAAACCTGATCTTCCGGAAGGAAATTGCTCATCGCGAGCCGCAGCGTGCCGGTGTGGCTAGGGTCATCGCTGAGTTTGTGCACGAAACCACTTTGCATGCCGGTCGCGAGGCGGGTATCGATCATCAAAGCCTGCGGATGCCAGCCTTCAATCAGGAGCGTCAGTGCGTCGACGCTCCTCACGTGCTGCGCAGCCAGGCCCTTTAACCCAAGCAGCACCACGAACGACTTGCCGATCGCCGGATCGCAGTGCGCAATGACGACCCGCCGGTCGGGCATAAGCGTGGGTAGCCAGCCGTTTGAGGTGCCATAAGGCTAACTGGTCCTGGTCCGCTTCGAAAGGGCGTCGTGTCACGGATTCCTCAAAAGTAAGGCGATCGGTTGGCCGACAGTGACGCGTCGGGCAATCGAAAGCAGAGGGAGGCAGGGTCAACCAGGGTCTGGCATAACCGTGAGGCGGTTATCGCACTATTGTTTGCTTTTTCGGTGCTCGTTGGTTCGGTGCTCATTGGAAATGAGGACTGTCCTGCATGAGGCCAGCAATAAGCGATCCGCGCCGCGCGATGAGAGGAAGTCGAACGGTCGGGATAACAGCGGAGCGAGGAAGCTGGAGTCAGTCGCGGGTCGTTTCGGTGTCGGCGTCAGCAGCGGCGTCGGAGCCGAATTGCGGGGCGAACGCCTTGGCTCGCAGGCTGACCTTTTCCGCGTAGGCTTTCGAGTCGCCGTAGCTCTTCAGGGCCGCGCCCACGTCACCGCGAGCGGATTGGACATAACCGTGAGAATTGCCGATCCGGCTTCGATATTCGCAGTCGCTTCAGTCAGGTCGATGTTGCGCACGAGTTGTTTGTGCGCGGCCGGCACGACCTGCATCAGGCCGGTTGCGCCATTGGCGCCGCGCGCTTTTTCCTTGAAGCGGGATTCAACGGAGATGATGGCGGGAGGAAGGGAGTATTTGGATGCCGCCGACATGACCGCGGCTGAAATCTGCTCCGCTTTTGCTCTCGCGACGCCGAACTTCTGGGAGATCAAGCGGGAGACCTGGTGAGTGGCCTCGGCGGTGGCGTCGCTGGCTACGGCGTCTTGCTGGACCGCTTCCGGGGCTCGTTCCTGGGCCACCGCGCCTTGCATCGGTCTTAGCGTTGCGCTTAGTCTTAGTGTCAGCGCAGTAAGCCAAAGGAGTCTGCTCATGGGAAGTGGCTTTGGAAGAGAAGGTCGCATTATACCGATGAGAAAAATCCTTGCAAATCATGCGTTTGCTTGGCCGCGAGAGAGCTCCGGGCGCTTTCGGCCGATATTTGGTGCGCGGGCCGGCGTGCTCGCCGACCAGTTCAGGAACTCGCTACCGCGGCCGACGTGTGGGCCAACGGCCGGACGGCGCACAGCCGTGGCAATGCTGTGCGCGACGGTGGCGAGTGCGTCGTCGCCGAGTGCGTAACCGTAGGTGTCGTTGTAGGGCTTGAAATAATCCACGTCGATGAACAAGATCGACAACGGCGTGCCCGCCCGGCGCCCGCGGCGCCATTCTTCGTCCATGCGTTCGTCGAACGCGCGTCGGTTTGGCAGGCCGGTGAGCACGTCCGTGCCAGCCAGCCGGACGAGTTCCTCCTGCGCGCGGGCGCGCTCGCGCAGCGACAGCACAAGCAGCCACGACACTGCGATGAAACTTAAACCCGACAGCAGCGTCAGCGCGCCGACAATCCGGCTGCGCTCGCACCACGGTCCCAGTACTTCGTCTTCCGCCAGGACCACGACCGCGATGAACGGCGTCCCCGGCACGCGCGAGAAAGTGTAGAGGCGGGCGCACGCCGTCGACCGGGGAGACTGCCACGTACGATCCCGACGCGTCATTCGCCATGCGCGGGAACGTGGACGAGCCGGCGACCTTGTGGCCGATGTTCTCGCGGAAAGGCTTGCGGACGATCATCGTGCCGTCCTGATAGATGATAAAGATCGACCCCTCGGCGCCCACGTTGAGCTTGTCCAGCAGCGAGTTGAAATAGGCGAGGTTCATTGCCAGCAGCGCGATGCCGGCGAACGAACCGTTCGGCGCGTTGACGTGCCGGCTCATGCCGATCGTCGGGGTGCTGCGCAAACGCGACGCAAACGGATGCGAGAAATACAGGCTGGCCGAGGGATTGCGTTGCTGGGCGTAGAAATATTCGCGGTTGGTGAAAAAGCCCGCCGGAAGGGGGGGCGTCCTTGCCCGCCGCCGTGACCTTGCCGTACGCGTCCAGCACGTAGGCGCCGCTGATGTAGGCCGCGGAGGTCGCGCGGTCGAAGAGAATCAGGCGGTGCAGGGCGGGCGAGAGCTCCATGATGGCCGGATTTTGTGCGCCCTCGACTATCGCGTTGAGTGACAGATTGTAGATTTCGACGTTGCGGGCTACGTCGTTGCTCATGATCGCGACGAAGTTCGCCGACGTCTCGCGCGCGTGGTCGAGCACGCCCTGGCGCCCCTGATACAACGTGCCGATGGACAAGCTCGCCATCAGCACCGCGACCACGGTACCGGCAACGCCCGCAAGCAACGGATGGCGGGAGAGCACGCTGTGGTCCAGCGCGGCCGGATGCGGCTCTTCCTCAAACCCGAGGTGGGGACGAGGCAAGGTTCATCGCGGGCGGCTCGCCATGCATGGGCTGCGCCGCGAACGACAGGAACAAGACCGGGGATTTCGGGTTTGGCATCGTGCGGCAGGTTGGATTGGGGGACTCACCACGTCTGGCTTGCTGGCCGTATTGTATCGGCTCAAACTTTCTTTCCCGTACGGCCGGGGGCCAAGATTAGCCGGGTTTGCGTCCCGTGTGGACCAGTGCGGACCCTTGATCCATGTCTATGCGCACAGCGGAAGCGGTCCGGAAGTGCGCCAAAGGTATCCATTCACGTTGCCGGGAAAATCTTACAAATTCATTTCGAACGTGATAGCCTCCATCCGTCTTTGGGGAGTAGCCGGCTTCCATTCACTGGAAGCGCTCATGTCAACACGCTTGGTTCGATCGAACCGTGACATGAGCAACCGTTAGCTTTTTGGTTGGCAAGACCATCGATGTGTCGGGGAGACCGGTCGGGCTCGCCGCTGCATCGCATGTTCTCGCTCGACCTGAATAGCTTAACAACAACCCACATCCCCATGAATATCGCTTCTACTCTCCTGCTCGCCTTCGCCATGTCGACGGACGCCTTTGCCGCTGCTGTCGGCAAGAGTGCCACGCTGCACCGCCCGCGGATTCGCGAGGCGTTCCGTACCGGGCTGATCTTCGGCGTGATTGAAGCCCTCACACCGCTGGTTGGCTGGGCGCTCGGCAAGGCCCCCGCGCCGTATGTCGCGTCGTGGGATCACTGGATAGCGTTCAGCCTGCTGCTTGTGCTAGGTGTACGCATGATCAGCTCGGGCCTACGCACGCCCGCGGCGGACGTCGAGAAACCCAGAAGTCACTCACGGTTTCTGGCTGCTGGCGCTTACCGGATTCGCGACGAGCATCGACGCAATGGCGGTGGGAGCGGGACTCGCTTTCATCGATGTGAATATCCTGTCGACCGCTGCGACCATCGGACTGGCGACGCTGTGATCATGGTGACCCTGGGCGTGATGATCGGGCGTTTTCTCGGCAAGGCTGTCGGGCAACGCGCGGAAATTGTGGGCGGGTTCATTCTTGTTGTTATCGGATCGGTGATTCTGGCCGAGCATCTCGGGTATATGAGTTGAGGTAGCGAGCGGATTGGAGTCTGCACCGGTGCTGAGCAAACGCGAAGGCCGGGCAGCGAGCGCCGGTAAAGTCACTTGATAGCTGATAAGGGATGCGAAATAGTTATCAGGACGAGCCGGATTTGAAAGGCGCTGTGTTCTGTATATAAAGCCATGGCGGCGTCGACAGAGTCAGGCTCCGTCGAGCCGCGTTACGGCAGCATCCTTTCCATCAGGCGGTCGCGATCTATCAACTGATGTTTGAGCGCGCCTTCCACATGCAACACGATCAGCGCAATCAGGATCCAGGCGGAGAACGTATGCACCGTGAAGAAAATCCTGCGCAGGCCGGGGTCGTCCCAGCCCCACATGGGCAGCGGGATGCCCCAGAAGCGCGTGGCGAACTTGTTGAATGACGAGCCGAGGTAACCCGTCAGCGGCATGACGATGATCGCCAGCCCGATCACCCAGTGCAGAACTATTTGCGCGGGTGAATAACGCGGCACGCCTGCGCTTGCGTCGAGTGGCTTGTTGGACGAATGCGCGATGTTCATTCTCGCCTCCTTCCGTTGGTTGCGGCGTGAGCCGCGTCTGGGCTTTTCCTTACTCGCTTCCTCACTCGCTCGTTGCTTCACCTTACGCCGAATGTTTTCGTCCGACGAGCAGCAGTTTTTCGTGCTCGTCCATTGAGCGCTCATCGGTATTGCGATGGAGCGGCAGCGTGTCTCCGGTCAGGCCACCGATCATGATTTCGAGCACGCAGCCGACGTCCGTATCCGGGTTGCCCTTCGGTGACAGATTGACCGGGTGTCAGACAAAAGGCCTCGTGCGCGGACGTGGGAACAACAGCATATTTCGAGCCTGCTGGGGGGCCGGCGCACACCACTAAACTTACAATTACCCATATTTTTCAGCGAGTTCGAAACCGAGCAGGATATCTGTAAGCCTTACCAATCCTCGCCAGACAACGATATTGTCCGGAGGAGGATCATTGGCTCGGGCTAGATAGCCACCCAGTTGGGCAAGTTTGACGGTATAATGTAGGGGTTCGGCGGTTGAAGTCTGGTTGAAGTCTTCGCGGTATCTTTAACCAACTGACCAAGCAGCTGTATTTCAGTTGGTGTCATCGCGATTTC
>LGTG01000174.1 GCA_001190015.1 Candidatus Burkholderia crenata | reverse complement strand
CAGGCAGCGTCACTTTCCATTCCCTCGGCAATAAATTTCCAGAACGCTTGCTTCGTCTCAAACTGATTGACACCTGGCCTGCCCGGCGATGGCATCATTGGCCTCCCGGTTTGTTGCGAGCTCCAGCTCCGCGGTCGCCCCATTTAACACCTCCAAATTTCGAGATGTTGCAACGACCGGTTGAATTCGCCATATGTGCCCGGCAGCAAACCAAAGCGAATCTGCGATGACTACCGCGATAAACGCGGCCGCCAACATATGCCAGACAGCCCGGCCGCGACTAAAGTGTCGACCAGCACCTGCATGGGTGCAGCGGGAATGGGGACGCCGAGTTGGGTGGTGAGCACGCTGACGAACACGGCCCAAGCGCCCCACGGCAACATAACAGAAATCGGGACGTACGGCAATTCGGGCTCCTTCCGGATGATGTGGAACGCCGCCTGCCGGATAGCCCGGACAAATCGAATAGATCAAATCAAAACAGCGCTCGGACTCGCAACTTTATCTCGAAAATGAAAATATCGCCGAGTGTGCCGAACGTCGTTTATCTCCCGCCTACGCCTTTCTACCCCTCAATTTTTGCCCGCGTCACACCCAGCAAACCGCCCATCGCGTCACGCGCCACCGCCGAATTCCACGCGACGATGGCATCGAAAACAGCCGTATGTTCCGCCATCGATGCGTTGAAAACCTCCGCCCGCCGCGCATTCAACCGCAACTGCACCTCAAGCGTGCGCTCGATCAGCGTCCCGAGCGGCACCAGCAGCTCATTGCTGCACGCATTAAACACGCTCAGATGAAACCGCAGATCGGCACGAACAGATCGGCACGAACCCATTCATCGACATTGCTCGCCTCCTGCATCGCCCGGTGCGCATCGCCGAGCCGCGCCAACGAATCGTCGTCGTGATTCGCAGCGGCCAACGCAGCGGCATATGGATCGATCATCTCGCGCATTTCCTGCAGCTTCAGCGCGAACTGCAACGGCTTGGCAACGCGCGAATACCATTCCAAAACGTCGGCATCGAGGAGATTCCAGGCCTGCCGAGGCCGCACGCGCGTCCCAATCTTCGGCCGCGATTCAATCAATCCCTTCGATGTCAGCGTGCACAACGCCTCCCGCAACACGGTCCGGCTGAAGCCAAAACGCTCCATCAGTTCGGCTTCGCGCGGCAGCGTAAAAGTCGGCGGAAAATCGCCGCGAAGAATCTCGGTGCCAAGCTCGTACGCCACGCGTCCGTGCAGATCGTGCTCGATAACTTTCCCCTTGCCCTAAAGTAATAACGTCAATTACAGCGCTGGATTATACGAACCCATTCCCCACAAGGGTCTCCGTCAAATAGTACTATTAATATACACATCAAACGGATTTTTGATAGCATAGAAACCCTCGTTCCCCCTCACCGGAAAAATCAAGAGACACCAGCATGAAAATCACCAAACTCGAGACTTTTATCGTTCCGCCGCGCTGGTATTTCCTTAAGATCACGACCGATGAAGGCATCGTCGGCTGGGGCGAACCGGTGGTGGAAGGCCGCGCGCACACGGTCGCAGCGGCGGTCGATGAGCTGTCGGATTATCTGATCGGCAAGGACCCGCTGCTGATCGAGGACCACTGGCAAGTTATGTATCGCGCGGGCTTTTATCGTGGCGGCCCGATCGGCATGAGCGCGATTGCGGGCGTGGACCAGGCGCTGTGGGGACCATCAAGGGCAAACATCACGGCGTGCGCATCCACGCGCTGCTTGGCGGCCAGGTTCGTGACCGGATCAAGGTGTATTCATGGATCGACGGCGACCGCCCCAGCGATGTCGCGAACAACGCGCGCGCCGTTGTGGACCGCGGTTTCAAGGCGGTGAAGATGAATGGTTCGGAAGAACTTCAGATCATCGATACCTTCCACAAAGTCCAGGCCGTCATCAACAACGTGGCGGCAGTGCGTGAGGCGGTGGGACCGAATATTGGCATCGGCGTGGACTTCCACGGCCGCGTGCACAAGCCCATGGCGAAAGTGCTCGCGAAGAAATTCGACCCGTACAAGCTGCTGCTCATCGAAGAACCCGTGCTGTCGGAGAACGTGGAAACGTTACGCGACATCGTGAACCAGACCAGCACGCCGATCGCGCTCGGAGAGCGTTTGTACTCGCGCTGGGACTTCAAGCACATCCTGGCCGGCGGTTACGTCGACATCATCCAGCCCCGGGCGCCTCGCACGCGGGCGGGATTACGGAGTGCCGCAAGATGCATCCATGGCCGAAGCCTACGACGTCGCCCTCGCCCTCCACTGTCCGCTTGGGCCCATTGCGCTAGCGACCTGCCTGCAAATCGATGCGGTCAGCTACAACGCCTTCATCCAGGAACAAAACCTCGGGATTCACTACAACAAGGACAACGACTTGCTCGATTACATCAAGAACCCCGAAGTCTTCAAATACGAAGACGGCATGGTGATGATTCCGCAAGTGCCGGGCTTGGGCATCGAGGTGGACGAGGAAAAGGTGCGCGAGATGGCCAAGGTGGGGCATCGCTGGTACAATCCGGAGTGGCGCCACGCCGATGGCAGCGTTGCAGAGTGGTGATAGAAGAATTGCGTTGCACCGCACTATGCAGAAAATGCGCGCATCGTAGAATAGCATGTTATTGAGATGGGAATTCCGTCTCGATGGCGTTACGTAACATGCTGGAAGGATTTAATTGGCCAACGGGTTACAGCAATGGAAACGGCGGCCTTGCGGCACACGAAACCTATGTGCAGCAAGGCTTTGCATGCGGTGACAACGCCTGGCCCGCGTCTTGCCTATCTCGCGTACGTGTGTTTGTTTCGACCCAGCGCCCGGGAAGAGCGCGACGACAAAGCTAGAGAGTCCAGCATGTATTACTACACCCTTCCAGATGCATTCGGCCGCACGCAAATGGCCGTCGGCGCATTGATGCTGTTTGGCGTGCTGCGCGCTGGCGCTGTTCTGCGCACCGATCGTGAATCACAGGCTGGGCTACGAGTAACTATCGGATCGGCTAACCGAATCCGCTAGCCGAACTCGTGTAGCCCCGTCTAACCCATCGCAGAAAAACCCGGCACGCTGTGCGACAGCACGGCGGCAGCGACAAACACCGCAACAATCAGCAACGCCTCCATCCGCATGATGCCGGTGAACGTATGCGCATCGACAGTCGATGCGGTCCGTTGCAGTCGCGGCATGACGGACCATCGGTTCATCGCACCTAGCAGCAACGCGGTCCCAATAAGCACACCCTTCACAACCAGCGCGTGGCCCCAGCCGCTTGTTTCAAGCGCTTGCCCCGACCCGCCCAACCCATGCCAAACATTATATATCCCGGTGAGAATCACGAGGGATACGGCGACCACCGCTGCCGTGGAAACCTTCCCGGCAATACGAATCAAAAACGCCTGCGCAAGCGATGTCCCCAGCGCCGGCAACACCCGCCACGCGCTTGCGATGACCAGCCCGCCCCAAACGGCCGTTGCCAGCAGATGAACGGTCTGCACGCCTTCGGCGAGCGAAAACGCGCCGGCATTGGCGGCATGTCCCACCGACGCCTTGCCCGCCGCCACGAGCGCGCCGACCGCGAACAGTCCGACTCGCGGGCCACCCTTCGGTTTACCCAACGCCGTCGCCAGGATCAGCAGCATGCTGCCGGCGAACGCAATCGCCCAGCCCGTGCCAGCGTGCGTACCTGTGATCACGGTAACCACGGCATCGAAGGCCTGAAAGAGAGGCGCACCGCTCATCGACGCCGCCTGCAGCCAGACCAGCACAAGATCTGCCACCGCGAGCACGACCGCGCCGTCCGTGCTCAGCCGCCGCGCCCTCACCCAGCCGAGACGCGCAGGCGAAACGGGCGCAGCCGCGTTTTCCTTCGATAACCATACGCTCAGGAACGCCCCGCCAAGCGTGCAGGCAAACGCAATGTCGCCGAGCGCGGCAATGAGGACTTGAGCGAACCACAGCGGATCGTCACTCATGACCATGCCTCGACGAAGAAATTCAGGCTTAGCAAGGAATGCATTGAAGGTTCGATGAAGGTCGAAGAAGAAACAAAACACACCGCATGGGCCGGGAACGCGAGTCTAGCGGAATGAGCCTACGGAATGCACCAACACCCAAGGACACCCGAGCGATACAAAACCGTCGCCAAACCCGACAAAATCCGTCGTCGATACTTTGTCATTCGCCGCCGACAATCAACTTCAACGCACGTTCAAAAACCCTTGTCGATCGGTCGCGCGGCAAATTGTCGTGTACACGTTGAAGGTGCAGCGCAACAGGGCGATGCTCAAATAGTCATCACCAGGCAACGATGATAGACTGCCGCGTCGCCTCAGGGGCTCGCAGAGCCAATGTGGCAATGGTTCACCACATATTCGCACCGGGCCGAACGAAGTTCGACAGGTCCTCGAAATTCATGGAGTGTCGCGTGTCATCAAGACGCATCTTTCGTCCGTTGCTTGCCCCGCTAATGGCTCTGGCGCTGATCGGTTCCGCAAGCATTGCCGGCGCAGCAGAAGCTCAAGCGCCCGCTCAAGCCGCCGCCCAGCCAATGGCGCCGGACACCATGGCAGCGCGTATACAGAGTTGCACGGCATGTCACGGCGTCCACGGCGAAGGCACGGACAACGACTATTTCCCGCGTCTTGCCGGCAAGCCGGCTGACTACCTGTACAACCAGCTGCAGAACTTCCGCGAAGGCCGCCGGAAGTATCCGCCAATGAACTACTTCGTCACGTACCTCTCCGACGACTACCTTCATGAGATCGCCACGTATTTCTCGGAACAACGTCCGCCGTATCCGCAGCCGGCCAAGCCGACTGTGTCACCGTCAACGTTGTCGAAAGGCCAGGAGCTCGTGCTGAACGGCGACGCAGGGCGCGGTATTCGCGCCTGCGCGGCATGCCACGGCGCGAACCTGACGGGTATGCAACCGGCTATTCCGGGTCTCGTGGGATTGCATTCCGACTACATCAGCGCGCAGCTTGGCGCCTGGCGTGCGGGCTCGCGTCACGCGAAAGCACCTGACTGCATGCAACAGATCGCCACCCGCCTGACCGACGACGACGTGACCGCTGTCGCCGCCTGGCTCTCCACGCAAACCGCACCGGCGAATCCGGTACCCGTGCTTGCAGGCTCGCGCAAGATGCCGCTCGCCTGCGGCAGCGAACCGCAATAAGGCGCGAGGAGCGAGAAGAATATGAAACTGAAACGCAAGTTCCTGTTCGCA
Source organism: Candidatus Burkholderia crenata (assembly GCA_001190015.1). Classification (GTDB taxonomy): domain Bacteria; phylum Pseudomonadota; class Gammaproteobacteria; order Burkholderiales; family Burkholderiaceae; genus Caballeronia; species Caballeronia crenata. The sequence goes on along the minus strand of LGTG01000174.1, from coordinate 1,555 downwards.
CTTTCGGCTGTTGTTGTGATTACGGCCGCTGCAGCCGCCGCCGCACTCTGGTCGGGTGGCGAGACCTTCCATTCGAGCGGCGCCGTCGCCGCAGTACCCGCCGACCAAACCGACTTGATCAAACGTGGCGAATATCTGACGCGTGCCGGTGACTGTATTGCCTGCCACACGGTTCGCGGCGGCAAGACGTTTGCCGGCGGCATGCCCATGCTCACGCCGTTCGGCACGCTCTACACGCCGAACATCACGCCGGACGATCAATACGGTATTGGCAAGTGGACGTCGGACGACTTCTACAGGTCAATCCACGTCGGCCGCTCGAAAGACAGCAGCCTGCTGTACCCGGCCATGCCGTTCACGGCTTATACCAAGGTCACGCGCGCTGATTCGGATGCCATGTTCGCGTACATGCGCTCGGTGCCGCCGGTCAATGAACCCAGCCGTCCGCACGAACTGCGCTTCCCGTTCAACCAGCGCAACATGCTGATTGGCTGGCGCGTGCTGTTCTTCAGCGAAGGCGAATTCAAGCCGGATCCCACCAAGTCGGTTGAATGGAACCGTGGTGCTTACCTGATCGAAGGGCTTGGCCATTGCAGCATGTGCCATACATCGATCAACCCGCTGGGCGGCCCAGCGAGTTCGGCTGCATTCGGCGGCGGCCTGATCCCGCTGCAGAACTGGTACGCGCCTTCGTTGACGTCGAATAAGGAAGCTGGCCTGGGCGACTGGGACATCAAGGACATCAACGATCTGCTGAAGACCGGCGTGTCGCAACGCGGCACAGTGTTTGGCCCGATGGCCGAAGTGGTCCGCAACAGCTTGCAGTACATGACGGACGAAGACATCAACGCCATGTCGACGTTCCTGAAGTCGATCCCGCAAAAGGGCGAAGCGCCGGAAACAATGCAGTTCGAAACATCGGCGCAGTTCGGTTCGGAATTGCTGCAACAGGGCAAGAAGATCTACACGGAAAACTGCGCGAAGTGCCACGCGGAAAACGGTCTGGGCAAACCGCCGGCCTACCCGCCGCTTGCCACGAACCAGTCCATCCAGATGCAGTCGGCCGTGAACCCGATCCGCATGGTGCTCAATGGCGGTTACCCGCCGAGCACGGGCGGCAACCTGCGTCCGTATGGCATGCCGCCGTTCGCGCAATCGCTGTCGGATACGGAAGTGGCTGCGGTTGTGACATACATTCGTATCTCGTGGGGCAACCACGGTACGCCGGTGTCGCCGCAACAAGTCAGCAACCTGCGCTCAGCCCCGCTTGACTGATCGAAGAAGCGTTTTCCGCGGTAATCGGCATAGGGGACGACCATAAGGCCGTACCCCTCTGCCACACCACCCGGCATGCGGGTCCGCACCGGGCGGTTCGAGAAGTTGAGGTTATGAGTCGAGGCAAACCCAACTGGTCAAAGTAGGCGATGGGCAACACGCTGTTGAGTAGCTTGCCGCTATTGCGCCACCAGCGGCGACTGTTTGCCGCCACCTGTCGCGCGATCTCAGCAGACGCTCCCAACACGCGCAGTTCCCGGTAGATGGTTGTACCACGGCG
>LGTG01000173.1 GCA_001190015.1 Candidatus Burkholderia crenata | reverse complement strand
TATCTGGCCCGAGCCAATGATCCTCCTCCGGGCAATATCGTTGTCTGGCGAGGATTGGTAAGGCTTACAGATATCCTGCTCGGTTTCGAACTCGCCGAAAAATATGGGTAATTGCAAGGGTAATGCACCGCTTACGCAGCAAGCATTTCCTTCGCGTGCTTGCGGATCGTGGCCGTGATTTCGAGTCCGCCCAACATGCGCGCGACTTCCTCAACGCGCTTCGATTTATCCAGCGGCGTAACCGTGCTGACCGTTCCGCCCGCTGAGTCTCCGGCTTTCGCCACCTGGAAATGATGATCGCCACGCGCTGCGACCTGCGGCAAATGCGTCACGCACAACACCTGCCGGTCGCGGCCCAGTTGATGCAGCAAACGCCCGACTACTGCCGCCACATCGCCGCCAATTCCCATATCTACTTCGTCGAAAATCAATGTGGGGGGCGGGCTCGCCGGGCTCCCAATCACCGCCAACGCGAAACTGATTCGCGCGAGTTCACCGCCAGACGCGACCTTCGCCAACGGCCGCAATGCCACACCCGCATGCCCGGCCACCCGGAATTCGATCTGCTTGAGCCCGTTCGCGCCGCCCTCTGCAAGCGGCACGAGCGCGACTTCAAAGCTGCCGCCCACCATCGACAATTCCTGCATGCCCTTGGTGGACTGCCTTGCCAAGCGATTTCGCAGCTTTCCAGCGCGCTTTCGACAACACCGTCGTTTTCCGCCAGATAAACTTCTTTCGCCTTGGCGACCGCTGCGCGCAGCGCATCGAGATCGGCGGCGGCATCAAGCGCCGCCAGTTGCCTGCGCCGTTCCGCGTGCTCCTCGGGCAACGCCTCGTGTTACATGCGGAACGTGCGCGCAGCCGAATGCAGTTGCTCCATCCGATGCTCGACTTGCGCCAAGCGATTCGGATCGAGTTCGAGCCGCAGCATGACCGTGTCGGCGTCGCCGACAGCCAGTGCGTGCTCGTCCAGCCAGCGCGACACCTGCGCATGAGTCGAAAACTCGGCCGTGATATCCGCTCGCGCTTCGCCGGTCCGCACAATGCTGGCGTCGGCGCGGGCGCCGAGAGTGAGCGCGAGGGCGTCGATGAGAATCGATTTGCCGGCGCCGGTTTCGCCTGAAAATACGGTGAAGCCGCGCTCGAACTCGAGGTCTAGCGCGGCAACAATGACGAAATCACGAATCGAGAGATGGCGGAGCATGGGCGTCTTAGGGTTTCGTGGCGTCTTCGTGCGAGGGATATTCGTTCCAGTGCAGCTTCTTGCGCAGCGTGGCGTAATGGCTGTAGCCGACCGGGTGTAACACCGGCACGGTATGGCGCGAACGCCTCACTTCAATGGTGTCGTTCAATTCGACTGCAGTAAACGACTGCATGTCGAAATTCACGTTAACGTCGCGCCCGCCAATAATCTGAATATCCACCTGAGAGTCGTCGGGCAAGACAATTGGACGATTCGACAGCGAATGCGGCGCGATTGGTACAAGTACGAAGCCCTGCAATTGCGGATGCAGGATCGGTCCGGACGAGGAGAGCGCATACGCGGTCGAACCCGTAGGGGTGGCGACAATCAGCCCGTCCGAGCGCTGGTTGTACATGAAGCGCCCATCCACCGACACGCGCAGTTCCGCCATACCCGAGAAACCGCTCCGGTTCACCACGACGTCATTGAACGCCAGCGCGTGGTAGATCGGCCGGCCGTCCCGGACAATGCGCGCTTCGAGCAAGGTCCGCTCTTCGCGCTCAAAACTGCCGGCGAGCATTTGCGGCACCAACTCGTGCATTTCGGCCAGCGTGATGTCCGTGATGAAACCGAGCCGCCCATGATTGACGCCGATCAGCGGCGTGCGATACGGCGCGAGCTGCCGCCCAATGCCGAGCATGGTGCCGTCGCCGCCCAGCACGACCGCCACATCCGCGCGTGCGCCAATTTCCTGCGCGGTCAACGCGGAGTAGTCGGTCACGCCAACATCGTGCGCTGTTTCCGCTTCGAACACGACGCTAAACCCGCGTTTCACAATGTACGCGGCGAGGGCCGTCAGCGGCTCCCTGATGCCGGGCGTATTGTTGCGCCCCACGAGCGCAACAGTCTTAAATTGGGTACCAATTTCCATGCCGGCATTACACCATAGGTGAGTGTCGAAAAGAACCGCGCGCCACGTCCGTGACGCGTTCCGGCGCGTTGGGTTGTCATATGCTAAGCCCCGGGCGTAACGGGGAATTGTCGCTAGGCTAGAATAGTATCGGTCATGAATTGATGACGGATGAATGACAAAATAACGTCAACCCGTCATCGCCATATTTGCTGTGCTCGCTGTTTCCTTACACGTTGAGCTAAAAAATTTCCCCATGCTAGACCCACGTGCCCAGACCCTCCTCAAGACGCTAATCGAGCGCTATATTGCCGAAGGTCAGCCGGTCGGTTCCCGCACGCTTTCGCGTTACTCCGGACTCGAGCTCAGCCCGGCCACCATCCGCAACGTCATGTCGGACCTGGAAGACCTCGGGCTGGTGGTGAGTCCGCATACGTCGGCAGGACGGATTCCCACGCCACGCGGCTACCGGCTCTTCGTGGACACCATGCTCACCGTCGAAACCACCGACGACGAAGCCATGACGTCCGCCGTCAAGATCAAGCTGCAGGGCGGCGAGCCAGCGAAGATCGTGGCCGCCGCCGCGAGCGTGCTGTCGAATCTTTCGCAGTTCGCGGGCGCCATTCTCACGCCGCGCCGCAGCCACATGTTCAAGCAGATCGAGTTCATGCGCCTGTCCGACAAGCGCATCCTGCTAATCATTGTGACGCCGGAAGGCGACGTGCAGAACCGCATCATGGCGACTCAGCGCGACTACTCGCCGTCGCAACTCACCGAGGCGTCGAACTATATCAACGCGAATTTTGCCGGTTTGTCCTTCGACGAGGTACGCCGCCGACTGCGCGAGGAAATCGACGCGTTGCGCGGCGACATGACCTCGCTGATGCAGGCAGCGGTGACCGCGAGCGTCGACGAAACGGATCAGGGCGACACCCTGTTGATTTCCGGCGAACGCAACCTGCTGGAAGTGGCGGATCTTTCCTCCGACATGGCGCGGCTGCGCAAGCTTTTCGACGTGTTCGACCAAAAGACGAGTCTCCTTCAATTACTCGATGTCTCGAGCCACGCGCAAGGCGTGCAGATATTTATAGGCGGCGAGTCGAATCTCCTGCCGATCGAGGAAATGAGCGTGGTAACCGCGCCCTATGAAGTAAACGGGACAATCGTGGGCACGCTGGGAGTGATCGGACCCACGCGGATGGCGTACAACCGCGTCATTCCCATTGTCGATATCACCGCGCGCTTGCTGTCCCTCTCGCTCAGTCAGCAGTAGGTCGGTACGAGCGGCTGGCAACAAGCGGCTGGCAACAAACCATCCGCCGGGTGCGGCCCGCAAAATGCTGCGAACCCCGGTAGACAACCCATCTTGCCACGTCCCAAGCCCCGTGCACCACTCGGCCGTTCGGTCGATGTTGCGTTCCGAAAGCCGCCACTATAATGGGTTTCACTTACTTACATGGGCTTCACAGCCTCTTTCTTTTATGCGCTACGACCTCGAGTTGCCTTCGCAGCCTTCCGCTTCGCATCGCGTTGCGGTGCTGCTGATCAACCTCGGCACGCCGGACAGGCCCACGCCCAAGGCCGTGCGCAAGTACCTTGCGCAATTCTTGTCGGACCCGCGGGTGGTGGAAATTCCGGCGCTCGCGTGGCAGGTGATCCTGCGGCTGGCAATCCTGCCGTTTCGCGGCCAGGCGTCGGCGAAGAAATATGCCCAGGTATGGCTGCCAGAAGGCTCGCCTCTGCGGGTCTATACGGAAAAGCAGGTGGAGGGGTTGCGGCGATTGTTCATGGTGAACGACTATCACGTGATAGTTGATTACGCCATGCGCTACGGGACGCCCGGCATTCCGGCCATGATGAATCAACTCAAGCTGGAAGGCGCCGAGCGTGTGCTGCTGGTACCCATGTATCCGCAATACTCGTCGTCGACCACGGCCACCGCGTTCGACGACGCGTTCAACGCCTTGCGGCGCGTGCGCAACCAGCCGGAACTGCGCACCATCCGCCAGTATGCTGACCATCCGGCCTATATTGGCGCGCTGGCCGAGCAGGTAAGGGACTATTGGCGGCATCACGGCCAGCCGGACTTCGCGGCGGATGACCGGCTGGTGCTGAGTTTCCACGGCGTGCCAAAGCGCACCATGGATCTTGGCGACCCATACCATGATCAGTGTCAACAGACCGGCTCGTTGCTCATGGCGGCACTCGGGTTATCCCCGGTCGAATGCCGGGTAACATTTCAATCACGTTTTGGCCTGGCAGAATGGCTGCAGCCGTATACTGCACCCACGCTGGCCGAACTCGGCGCGGCGGGTGTGAAGCGGGTAGACGTGTTCTGCCCGGGTTTTACGTCGGATTGCCTGGAAACCATCGAGGAAATCGGCATTGAAGTGCGTGATGAATTCCTGCACGCGGGCGGCAAGGAGTTTCACCGGATTCCCTGCCTGAATGCATCGCCGGCCTGGATCAAGGCGCTGGGCGAAATTGTCGCGCAGCACCTTCAAGGCTGGCCGGTGCAGGTGCCGCCAACGCTGAGCGCAGCCGCATAGACGCCTTACTGACCACTTGTGATACCAAGTTCAACGACTCCGGCGCGCGCCTTCGTATCGACAAATGGCTGTGGGCAGCGCGCTTTTTCAAAACGCGTTCATTGGTTAGCGACGCCGTCGAGAAGGGCCGCGCGCGAACTGGCGGCGCGAACGTGAAGCCGTCCAAGGATGTGCGCGTTGGCGATCTCGTGGAGATTGAGATTGAACACGTGCTTTGGCAAGTGAACCTGCTGGGAATTTGCGAAGTGCGCGGTCCCGCACCCATCGCACAGACACTTTATGCGGAAACCGATTCTGGACGGAAAAAACGCGTGGCGGAGAATGAGCGGAGGAAGACGTATCGCGAACCGGCAGCCGCATTGCAGGGTCGCCCAACCAAACGCGACCGGCCCATTATCGACAAACTTTCAGGTTCGGACTGAAAAAGTGTTCCATGGTGGCCGAGATGCCAGCGTACTCCGTGGTGCGGTCGTTGACCGCGCCTGACATGCAGATGGTCGTGGTACCGCCAACGAGTACCAATGCGACGATCGCAATAGCAAAGGTCAATTTCACGGGCACCTCCCTGTAACAACGCAACAACTCTGAAAAACGGGCGCTAGAGCTGACTTGAAACAAGCTTTAGCGATTAAAAAGACTTGGCTTCGGGCAATCGTAAGATTAGGGTTAACTAGTGCTTCCGGAGTCATGTTCCAAGTGTAGGCGAGCAAGTCAACCGGCTCAATCTGAATCTGATGACAGGTCGAAAATGGTTGTAAACGGCCATTTCCGCAGCCTAGAAACGGTCCCGGAAAGCGCGTGCAACCCCTTGAAAACGCTTGTCTGAGCCTCAGATGGGTTTCTCATGACGAACACAGGATGTACCTCGCTTTACTCGCACTGTCCGCCGTTCAGACCCGTTGTGTTTTTGCAACGTTGAGTTGGCGGTTATCATCGGCAGCTTTTTGATGAGCCGAAGCCGCAACGTTGCGTTCGATTTCATCCGTTTTCACCCATAGCAAAATCTCAAGCGACATGGAAAACACGCAAGACAATTCCTCGAGCCAGAACCCCACGCCCGCCGACAATCCCGCGGTGGCTCAAACTATCCAGCAGCCCGGCGTGCCGGACGGGACTTCCGCACCGGAAACCGTCGACGCGAACGAAACCGAAACATTGCTCGCCGAAGCGCAAGCGCGGGCAACGTCGTTGCAAGAAGAGTTTTTGCGCGCGAAAGCCGAGACCGAGAATGTGCGGCGCCGGGCGCAGGAAGATGTGCAGAAGGTGCATAAATTCGCGATCGAAAATTTCGCGGAGAACCTGTTGCCGGTGCTCGACAGCCTGGAAGCTGCGCTGACGCATTCATTCACCGACCTGGCAAAAGTCCGCGAAGGTGTTGAGCTGACGCTGCGCCAACTGACCGCTGCGCTCGAAAAGGGCCGTGTGGTCGAGGTCAATCCGGTTGGCGAGAAGTTCGATCCACATCGCCATCAGGCTATTTCGATGGTGCCAGCCGACCAGGACGCGAACACGGTGGTCTCGGTGCTGCAAAAGGGCTATGTGATTGCGGACCGCGTTCTGCGTCCGGCGCTGGTCACCGTTGCCGCGCCGAAATAAAGCGTTCCGGCTAAAGACGCTGCTGCATGGTCAATATCCCCGTCGACGCCACCGCGTTTGCCGTTTTTGACATGCAGGAATTGAGCGCCGAGACGTTCGATGCCGGTCTTGAGTCGGCAGCGGACGAATTGGCTGTCGTGTTTTTCTGGGGTTTCGAGTGCTTCAACTGCGAAATCGTGAAGAAGGCGATGCTCGCAAAACCGGACGAGATCCGGGCACTCGGGCTGAAATGGTTTCACAGCAACGTTTACCAAGCATCGCGATCTCGGCCGCCGTTTCATGCTGCATGGCGTGCCAACGTGGTTCTTCTTCTACCGGGGCAAGCGCCTGGGATGAGCAACCGGCTGGCATGGGCTTGGCCAGTTCGAAGCCGCTGTCCGCCGCCGCCCGCGAAAAAATCCAGGCGCTCGAAGCGAAAGCTTGAGCAGGTAAGTCAGGAAAAGTTTCAGATCAGCTGAAAAAAAGCGGGAAAGCATCAGTTTTTGGTCTTGAAAACGATGCGAACGCTCTTATTTGGCGTACAGGGTTAAATTTGGGGCGTCCGGGTGGCGAATTCGATCGTCAAACACGTCGAAAACGCAAAATCGGACCTGCTGCAATCAAAGTCAGGAGAGTGATAAAAATGGGCAGAATCATTGGTATCGATCTGGGCACGACGAACTCGTGCGTCGCGATCATGGAAGGCAACACGGTCAAGGTGATTGAGAACGTGGAAGGCACGCGCACCACGCCGTCGATTATCGCTTATGTGGAAGACAACGAAATTCTTGTCGGCGCGCCAGCGAAGCGCCAGTCGGTTACGAACCCGAGGAACACGCTGTACGCAGTCAAACGGTTGATTGGCCGCCGTTTCAACGAAAAAGAAGTGCAAAAGGACATCGCGCTGATGCCTTATAAGATCGTGCGCGCCGATAACGGCGACGCCTGGGTCGAAGCCCGCGATCAAAAACTGGCGCCGCCGCAAATTTCGGCTGAAGTGCTGCGCAAGATGAAGAAGACCGCTGAAGACTATCTCGGCGAAGAAGTGACGGAAGCTGTGATTACGGTTCCGGCCTACTTCAACGACAGCCAGCGTCAGGCTACGAAAGACGCGGGCCGTATCGCCGGTCTGGAAGTGAAGCGGATCATCAACGAACCGACCGCAGCCGCGCTCGCATTCGGCCTGGACAAGAACGAAAAGGGTGATCGCAAGATTGCCGTGTACGACTTGGGCGGCGGTACGTTCGACGTGTCGATCATCGAAATCGCGGACGTTGACGGTGAGAAGCAGTTCGAAGTGCTCTCCACGAACGGCGACACGTTCCTTGGCGGCGAAGATTTTGACCAGCGCATCATTGACTACATCATCTCCGAGTTCAAGAAGGATCAAGGCGTTGACCTGAGCAAGGACGTGCTCGCGCTGCAACGTCTGAAAGAAGCCGCTGAAAAGGCGAAGATCGAGTTGTCGTCGGCCGCTCAGACCGAAATCAACCTGCCGTACATCACAGCGGCCGCGTCGGGTCCGAAGCACTTGAACCTGAAAATTACGCGTGCGAAGCTTGAGTCGCTGGTTGAAGACCTGATCGAGCGCACGATGGAACCGTGCCGTATCGCTATTAAAGATGCAGGCGTTAAGATCGGCGAAATCGACGACATCATCTTGGTCGGCGGTATGACGCGTATGCCGAAGGTGCAGGAAAAGGTTAAGGAATTCTTCGGCAAGGAACCGCGTCGCGACGTGAACCCGGACGAAGCCGTGGCCGTTGGCGCCGCGATTCAAGGGCAGGTTCTGTCGGGGGATCGCAAGGACGTGTTGCTGCTGGACGTGACGCCGTTGTCGCTGGGTATTGAAACCCTCGGCGGCGTGATGACGAAGATGATCAAAAAGAACACGACTATCCCGACCAAGCACGCACAGGTCTATTCGACCGCTGACGACAATCAGAGCGCCGTGACGATCAAGGTGTTCCAGGGCGAGCGCGAGATGGCAGCAGGCAACAAGCTGCTGGGCGAGTTCAACCTCGAAGGCATTCCGCCGGCAGCACGCGGCACGCCGCAGATTGAAGTGAGCTTTGACATTGACGCGAACGGCATTCTCCACGTCGGTGCGAAGGACAAGGCGACCGGCAAGGAAAACAAGATCGTCATCAAGGCAAACTCGGGTCTGTCGGACGCCGAGATCGACAAGATGGTGAAGGATGCCGAAGCCAACGCCGACGAAGATCACCGTCTGCGTAAACTGGCCGACTCGCGCAATCAGGGCGACGCCCTGGTGCACAGCACGAAGAAGGCGGTGGCTGAATACGGCGACAAGGTCGAAGCGGCTGAGAAAGAGAAGATCGAAGCGGCGTTGAAGGACTTGGAAGAAGCGCTGAAGAGCAGCACGACTGACAAGGCAACGATCGACGCGAAGATTGAAGCACTGGCCACGGCGTCACAGAAACTCGGCGAAAAGATGTACGCCGACATGGCGGCAGCGCAAGGTGCTGCGGGCGGTCCGGAAGCGGCGCCGGAGCAGCACGATGATGTCGTCGACGCTGACTTCAAGGAAGTGAAGAAGGACTAAGTCGATTGAACCGCATCAGCGATTCGTCGATGAAGGAACCGGTCTCGTGCGGCTTCGGCTTTGCACGGGACCGCGATGGAAAATGTCTCGTGCGCGACTGAGCGTACGGACGAAGAGCGCGCCTGGCGAGCCAAATGGCTTCCCGGGCACGTTGTTTTTTTAGAGGGCGCTGCGTTTTGTGCGGGTTGACCCAAGCGCGCTGATCATCTTTTGATCGCGTGAGTCCCGCATGAAGGCCAGGCGTCGACGAACCACATGAGTCGCGAGACTCTAGGCATCCAAGAGGGAGCCGCCGGACCTGATCTTCGATCAGGCGCGGTGGCGCTGAACCGATATGGCGAAACGGGATTACTACGAGGTTATGGGCGTCGCGAAGAACGCGAGCGACGACGAAATCAAGAAGGCTTATCGCAAGCTTGCAATGAAGCATCACCCCGACCGCAATCCGGATAGCAAGAACGCGGAAGAGCGTTTCAAGGAGGCCAAAGAGGCCTACGAAATGCTCTCGGATCCGCAAAAGCGCGCAGCCTACGATCAGTACGGGCATGCAGGCGTCGATCCGAACATGGCCGGTGCGGGCCAGCAGGGTTTTGGCGGTTTCGCCGATGCGTTCGGCGATATTTTCGGCGACATCTTCGGCCAGGCGGCCGGCGGTGGAGCGGGAGCCAGCCGCGGGCGTGCGGGTCCGCAGGTTTATCGCGGAGCGGATTTGCGCTACAGCATGGAAATCTCGCTGGAGCAGGCCGCGCATGGCTACGACACGCAAATTCGCGTGCCGAGCTGGGTAAATTGCGAGATCTGCAAGGGCTCGGGCGCAAAACCCGGCACCAAGCCGGAAATCTGTCCGACGTGTCAGGGACAAGGCACCGTGCGCACGTCGCAGGGCTTTTTCAGCATCCAGCAGACTTGCCCGAAGTGTCATGGCACTGGCACCTACATTCCTGAGCCGTGCGGCCATTGCCATGGCGCGGGCAAGGTGAAGGAAACGAAGACACTGGAAGTTAAGATCCCGGCGGGTATTGACGACGGCATGCGGATCCGTTTGTCGGGTAACGGCGAGCCGGGCATCAACGGCGGTCCGAGCGGTGACTTGTACGTCGAGATTCACATCAAGCAGCATTCGGTGTTCGAACGCGACGGCGACGACCTGCATTGCCAAATGCCGATTCCCTTCACCACGGCGGCGCTTGGCGACGAGATTGAAGTGCCTACGCTGGCTGGCCGCGCGAGTTTCACCGTGCCGGAAGGCACGCAGTCGGGCAAGATGTTCCGGCTGCGTAGCAAGGGTATCAAGGGATTGCGCTCGAGCATTGCCGGGGACCTATATGTCCATGTACAGGTCGAAACGCCGGTCAAACTCACCGACCAGCAACGCGATCTGCTCAAGCAGTTCGAACGCTCGCTGACGGAAGGTGGTGCGCGTCACAGCCCGCAAAGCAAGAGCTGGTTCGATCGGGTAAAGAGTTTCTTCGATTAAGGCAATAATCATGCAGCAACGCAGCGAGGTTTTTGCGCTGCTCGACGATTGCGACTCGACCGCCTTTCGACGGTCGAGTCGCCTTTACGCCAGCTTCTTGCACGAACGGTCGTGTCATGACCCCGCGCAACTCGACGAAGTCTGTGCGAGTGTTGAAGCAGACTTGCGCGATGGACTGCACGCCGTCGTGCTCGCAGACTATGAATTGGGCCGCAACCTCCAGTTAGCGCAGCCCGGCGATGCCGCGCTGCGCTTTTTGTTGTTCCGCGAGTGCACGTTGTTATCGCGTGAAGAAGCCGAGAGTTGGCTCGCCTCGCGCGATAACGGCCTGGCTGATCGGCCATCGGTGGCAGGGGTGGCGAACATTGAAGCGAGTGTGTCGCGCGATGCCTTCGAGCAAGCCATTGCGGCTGTTCAGGAGGCGTTGCTGGCGGGCGATTCTTATCAGGTTAACTACACGTTCCGTCTTGCCTTCGATGTGTTTGGTTCGACGGTTGGGTTATATCGAAGGCTGAGGGAGCGGCAGCCGGTGCGTTATGGTGCGCTGATTGCGCTACCCGACGGACGCGATGTGCTGTCGTGTTCACCTGAGTTGTTCATCGATCGCCAGGGCGATGTGATTCGCGCACGGCCCATGAAGGGCACGGCGCCGCGCAGCGCGGACCCTGAATGGCTGCGGCTTGATCCAAAGAATCGCGTCGAAAACCTGATGATCGTCGACTTGCTGCGTAACGACATGTCGCGTGTCGCAGTCACGGGAAGCGTGCAGGTGCCGCATTTGTTTTCGGTTGAGCCGTACAAGTCGGTTTGGCAGATGACGTCGACGGTAGAAGCGCGGTTGCTTCCCGGCACCACTTTCGCCGGCATACTCCGGGCGCTGTTGCCCTGTGGTTCGATCACGGGCGCGCCGAAGCACAACACGATGCAGTTGATTGACGCGCTGGAAAGCACGCCGCGCGGCATTTATACGGGTGCGATCGGCTGGCTGGATAAGCGCCGGGACTTCTGTTTGTCCGTGCCGATCCGAACGCTGGAAATACAGCACGGTCGAGGCAAGATGGGCGTTGGCGGGGGCATTGTGCTGGATAGCATTGCCGCCGATGAATTCGAGGAGTGCGAATTGAAGGCCCAATTCCTGACCGGCTCCGATCCGGGCTTCCAACTCTTCGAGACAACTTTTGCTACACGGGAAGAAGGCGTTCGCTATGGAGATCGTCATCTTGCCCGGCTTGCCTCCAGCGCCGAGTGGTGCGGTTTTCCGTTTGATCCGGTGAAGCTGCAGGAACGCATTGATGCAGCATGTGCGGGCTTTGAGGCGAAGGCGGGGTATCGGTTGCGGATTGCGTTGAGCAAAAGCGGCGAGATTGCTGTGACGAGTGCGCCGCTCGTGCCGTTGGCGGCGCCGACGGTTGACGTTTTGCTGGCATCGGAATATGGCTTCGCAGCGCGATCGGCGGATGATCCGTTGCTCATGCACAAGACGACGTCGCGTGAAAAATATGACCGCGCCTGGCGCGAGGCCGAAGCACTAGGCGCGTTCGACATGCTGTTCTTCAACGAGCGCGGAGAGTTGACGGAAGGCGGGCGATCGAACGTGTTCGTGAAACTCAATGGCCGTTGGAGCACACCGCCGCTTGACGCGGGATTGTTGCCGGGCGTGATGCGAGGCGTATTGATCGAAGAGCTGAATGCCGAGGAACGTGCGCTGACGCGTGGGGACCTGGACCGTGCGGAATCGTTGATGATTTGCAATGCGCTGCGCTGCGCGATGCCGGCGCGGCTGAAGCGGTTGAGCCAGGCGGAAGCGAAACCTGGGGCCTGTCATAAATTTTGTGTGTAAGGCGAATTCAACCGGTCGTTGCAACATCTCGAAATTT
>LGTG01000172.1 GCA_001190015.1 Candidatus Burkholderia crenata | reverse complement strand
CCCACAGCAGCGCAATCTGTTCTGAGAATGATAGGTATCGGCCCGAGCGAGGCACCAACTCAATCGGCGGCATGCCGCCGGCTTCGCGAAACCATCGCGGACCCAACGATTGTGACACGCCGCAGGCCAGCGCCGCAGCGTCACTTTCCATTCCCTCGGCAATAAATTTCCAGAACGCTTGCTTCGTCTCAAACTGATTGACACCTGGCCTGCCCGGCGATGGCATCATCGGCCTCCCGGTTTGTTGCAAGCCCCAGCCCCGCGGTCGCCCCATTTAACACCTCCAAATTTCGAGATGTTGCAACGACCGGTTGAATTCGCCTGCCTGAGGACCAGAAAGGTTGCCCGAGTTGCGACAACCCGATGCACCGTATCGGCGAAGAGGTAAGCGAGCAGTTGCACATCGAGGTCAAGGTCACGGTGCTGCAAAACGTGCACTTCAAATATGCCTGTCGACATTGCGAGCACCATGCCGAACGGACCCCGATTGTTCTTGCACCGATGCCGGCGCAGCCACGGCCCGGCAGCCACGCGAGTCCCGCGATGATCGCTACCGTCACTGTGGGGAAATACGTCGACGGCACGCCGCTGTACCGAATGGAAGACGTGCTTGCGCGCTCGAACATACCGATTGGACGCGGCACGCGCGCGAACTGGATCATACGGCCGAGCGAACTGCACTACAGCCGGCTGTATGATGCGCTTCACAAAACGTTGCTGTCGCAGCCGCTGATCCAGCGTGACGAAACAACGCTCCAGGTACTCAAGGAGCTCGGCAAATCTGCGCAAAGCAAAAGTTATATGATATGGTGCTATCGTAGTGCCGAAGACTGCCTCGAGCCGGTCGTGCTGTTTGACTATCAGCCCGGGCGCGGCCAGGAATATCCGAAGGCATTCCTCGACGGCTACAAGGGCATGCTGATGAGCGACGGCTATAGCGTCTGGCGCATGCTCAAAAAGGCGAGCCCAGCCCACGTGTTGCCAAGGCGCTCGAATACTTCCAGGTGTTGTATCAGGTCGAAGCGCTCGCCAAGGGCAAAACTGCCCGACGGTGAAACACGCGGCGGCTATACGCACCGTCTGCGGCAGCAGCATAGTGTGCCGCTGCTGAACGGCTTCAAGGCGTGGCTCGACGAACTGGCGTCCAAGGTGTTGCCCGAAAGTCTGCTCGGCAAGGCAATCAGCTACAGTCGGAATCAGTGGCCGTACCTAACAGGCTGTTAGAGTCGAGGACGCACAGCCGGGCGATGCGCCATTTGCGGTCGTCCGGTTGTCGGCATTATCAGAGGCGCTCCAGGAAGACAAGCAAGGGATCGGGAAGTTTGTAACGCGTCGGCACAACGCCGCTCGCATTGGCGTGTGCGAGTGCGCGTTGCTTGATATGCATGTCAGCGTTTAAGTAAATTTGGGTTGTTTCCGACGATTCATGACCAAGCCAGAGTGCGATCACGCTCAGGTCGACGCCGTGCTGCGGCAGGCTCATAGCCACTGCATGCCGAAGGGCATGTGGCGACACGGATTTCCCCTTGAGTGAGTGGCAAGTCTTGCATGCAGTTGCGACATGGCGCGACACGAGTCGCTGAAGCGCGTCGGCACTCAGCGGGCCACCGCGCAAACTGGGGAAAACAGGGTCCTCTGGTTCGCCAGGCTGACGCAGCAGCCATTGCTCTTCAGGACAGCAATAACGTCCGGTCGCAGCGGTGTGCATCGCATTCGTCCTTTGCCGAGGCAACGGATGTGAGCGCCTGTGCCAAGCGCCACGTCCTGATGCCTGAGAGAAGTCAGTTCACAGCTGCGTAGGCCCGTTTGAACCGCGACAAGAAGCAGCGTTCGATCTCGGTCGCCAATCCATGTTCGGGCGTCTGGGGCTGCCACGAGAGCTGCGGTTTCGTCTTCGGTGAGAAACTCTACCGGCCCGTGTTCGCAACGCTTCGAAGGAATCGCAAGGATACGCTGACACTGCAGACTCAGCGCCGGTTTCCGGATCGAGACGAACTCGAAGAAGGCGTGTACGGCTGCGAGGCGCGTATTGCACGTGCGCACGGAGTTGCCCCTGTCTTGTTCGAAGTGCCGAAGAAAATTCTCGATGAAGGAGACGTCAAGCTCTTCGATTTGCAAAGATGACGGCGCCCGCCCGACGTGCTTCGCGGCGAAGGCCAACAGCAAACGGAACGTATCCGCGGTAGCTTACCACCGTATGCGGGCTTAAACCTTGTTGCTCGAGCAAGCGTTGCGTAAAGAAACGATGAACAAGGGGGACGAAAGGCTGGCGGTGCTCATTTCCGCTCTCCCAACCAATCTCTGTCCAGATAGCAGGCCGCAAGCTGTAACAACTCGGGAACTGCTTCGATATGCCAATAGGTCAGACCGACATCGACGTGTCCGAGGTAGGCGGCAAGTTTCGGTAATTCGCGCGTCATGTCTAGTCCGGCTCGATACCATTCAACCAGCCTTCCCGTCGCAAAACTATGGCAAAAGTCCTGAAGACGTGGACCGTAACCGTCGCGTCCATCCTCCGTCGTTGCCCGCAAGCCGACCGCGCGCGACATTCTAACGAACATGCTACGGGCAGTACCGGCCTTTAACCTCATGCCGCGCTCACCAATGAGGAACGCCTCACTCAACCGCAGTGGACAAAGCCGGTCACGCTCTGTGCATAGTGTTCGAGAGCGGCGCGTGTTGACTCCTCTATCGGAACAAAGCGTGATTTACCCAACTTCGATTCTCGGATAGAAAGTATGTCGTTCACGAGATCGACGTCGGATCTGTCAATATTAAAAGGGCGAATTCAACCGGTCGTTGCAACATCTCGAAATTTGGATGTGTTAAATGGGGCGACCGCGGAGCTGGAGCTCGCAACAAACCGGGAGGCCAATGATGCCATCGCCGGGCAGGCCAGGTGTCAATCAGTTTGAGACGAAGCAAGCGTTCTGGAAATTTATTGCCGAGGGAATGGAAAGTGACGGGGCGCTGGCCTGCG
>LGTG01000171.1 GCA_001190015.1 Candidatus Burkholderia crenata | reverse complement strand
TCACCGTCACCGGTGGCGGGCCATTCAGCTTCAGCATTGGCGCCGTGGTACGACCATCTACCGGGAAGAACTACGCGTGTTGGGAGCGTCTGCTGAGATCGCGCGACAGGTGGCGGCAAACAGTCGCCGCTGGTGGCGCAATAGCGGCAAGCTACTCAACAGCGTGTTGCCCATCGCCTACTTTGACCAGTTGGGTTTGCCTCGACTCATAACCTCAACTTCTCGAACCGCCCGGTGCGGACCCACATGCCGGGTGGTGTGGCAGGGGTGCGGCCTTATAGTCGTCCCCTATGCTGATGGCAAACGCTCGACGGTTGCGACAATTTTTCAGCGATGCTTCAGTGATACCCCAGGCAGCCGCGGCAAATTCGGGATAGTCTGGAGCGATAGCCTATTGATTACATGGGCTTCCAGCACGATATTGAGATCAACCCTACAATAGGTACCAGAAGCTTTTTTGGAGAGTTCGAATGAACGCTGTCACCGACATCCCCACGACCGAAATGCCGTTACCGTTCGTTTTCACCGACGCAGCAGCTTACAAGGTCAAGCAACTGATCGACGAAGAAGGCAATCCGGAACTGAAGCTGCGCGTGTTCGTGCAGGGCGGCGGCTGTTCGGGTTTCCAGTATGGCTTGACGTTCGACGAAGCCATCAACGAAGACGACACCGTGATGGGCAAAGCTGGCGTGCAACTCCTGATCGATTCGATGAGCTATCAATACCTCGTCGGCGCTAAGATTGACTACAAAGACGATCTGAACGGCGCGCAATTCGTGATCAAGAATCCGAATGTAACCAGCACCTGCGGTTGCGGATCGTCGTTCTCGGCCTGATTTTGATTAGATTGCACGTAAGCGATAGATCTGGCACAGCGAATGGAGAATCATTTTTAACTGACGGTTAATCGCGAGGGTATCGCGGAGTCCGATGTCTACGGGCGATGTCTGCAAAATGATGTCGTAAGTGGGTTCCGACGCGAAGGTCGGCGCTTAGTCGAGGCCTCAGTCCAAGCTTGCTTGAGCCTGCCGCCTGGCGTAGTTAAACGGCAACAGGTCACTGACATCAGCGTCTGGTGGTCGTTGCGGCAGCTCGGTCAAGACATGCAGCAAATACGCATATGGTTCGACGCCGCATGCGCGACACGTTAGCATCAAGCTGTACACCGTCGCACTCGTTCACCGGCAACCGTGTCTCAGTACAGCCGCGATTTTCTCCCAGTGCAGAATGGCCTGATGTCCCGTTCGATGACTTATGCCGACTCCTGGATTATGCCGCGTCCCCAGAGTCGAGGATGCACAACCGGGCGATGCGCCGTTTGCGGTCGCCCGGTTGTCGGCATTATCAGAGGCGCTCCAGGAAGACAAGCAAGGGATGGGGAGGTTTGTAACGCGTCGGCACAACGCCGCTCGCATTGGCGTGTGCGAGTGCGCGTTGCTTGATCTGCATGTCAGCGTGTAAGTAAATTTGGGTTGTTTCCGACGATTCATGACCAAGCCAGAGTGCAATCACGCTCAGGTCGACGCCGTGCTGCAGCAGGCTCATAGCCGCTGCACGCCGAAGGGTGTGTGGCGACACGGATTTCCCCTTGAGTGAGTGGCAAGTCTTGCATGTAGTTGCGACATGGTGCGACACGAGTCGTTGAAGCGCGTCGGCACTCAGCGGGCCACCGCGCGAACTGGGGAAGACAGGGTCCTCTGGTTCGCCAGGCTGACGCAGCAGCCATTGCTGGACAGCAATAACGTCCGGCCGCAGCGGTGTGCATCGCATCTTTCGTCCTTTGCCGAGGCAACGGACGTGAGTGCCTGTGCCAAGCGCCACGTCTTGACGCCTGAGGGAAATCAGTTCACAGGTGCAGAGGCCCGTTTGAACCGCGACAAGAAGCAGCGTTCGATCTAGTTGCCAGTCCGTGTTCGGGCGTCTGGGGTTGCCACGGGAGCTGCAGCTTCGTCTTCGGTGAGAAACTCGGCCGGTTCGTGTTCGCAACGCTTCGAAGGAATCGCAAGGGTGCGCTGACACTGCAGACCCAGCGCCGGTTCCCGGATCGAGACGAACTCGAAGAAGGCGTGTACGGCTGCGAGGCGCGTATTGCGCGTGCGCACAGAGTTGCCCCTGTATTGTTCGAGGTGCCGAAGAAACTTCTCGATGAAGGAGACGTCAAGCTCTTCGATCTGCAAAGATGACGGCGTTCGCCCGACGTGTTTCGCGGCGAAGGCCAACAGCAGACGGAACGTATCGCGG
>LGTG01000170.1 GCA_001190015.1 Candidatus Burkholderia crenata | reverse complement strand
GGGCCGTTTGCTTTTCCAGGACTAGGGCACGTTCAGGAAATTGAAATACAGCACAGTCGAACTTGCTTGATAAAAAGCAACGTGTGTTTGTCCAACCTTCCGCAAGCTGAAAACTTTGACTCTGGAGATGACCCGTTCATGACCCCTCTTACCCCGTGACCATTCGCGGCCGCACGTTGCTTCCTATTGTGCAGGGAGGCATGGGTGTTGTGTCCGCGCCCCGGCTGGCCAGCGCCGTAGCCCGGGAGGGTGCGATGGACACTATTTCGAGAATTGACTTGCGGCATATCACCATCCTGATCTGCTTGAGATGTGCAAACAGAACCCGGATCAGGCGACGCTCGAGGCTGCCAATCAGACGGCGTTGTGGCGCGAGATCATTGCAGCGAAGGCCCTTAGCGAAGAGCGCGGCATGATTGCCGTGAACGTCATGCGCGCGGTCTCGTCCTATCGGCAGCGGTCCAGACGGCGTGCGAGAGCGGCGCCGACGCTATCGTCATGCGGGCGGGGCTACCGCTGGATTTGCCGGACTTGACGCAAGGCGTTGATATCGCGCTGATCCCGATCTTGTCGGATAGCCGCGGCATCGCGTTAGTGCTAAAGAAGTGGCTCAAGAAGAATCGTTTGCCTGATGCCATCGTGATCGAACATCCGGGGCATGCCGGTGGCCATCTCGGCGTGGCGAGCGTTGCGGATATTCCGAGTGAGCGTTTTGACTTCGCCCGCGTGATAGAAGGGCGAATTCAACCGGTCGTTGCAACATCTCGAAATTTGGAGGTGTTAAATGGGGCGACCGTGGAGCTGGGGCTCGCAACAAACCGGGAGGCCAATGATGCCAT
>LGTG01000169.1 GCA_001190015.1 Candidatus Burkholderia crenata | reverse complement strand
GCTCTGCCCGATACACGACCACAGGCGTTCGAGAACCAGGCGGAATCTTTTACCAAGACGCTCATCGCGAAACCGGCTTTGTCCCGCTTCCTCGTTCAGCCACGCATTAGCATCACAGGCTTCTTCCGATGCACGCTTTCGACCGCCTCTGTTCGTCATCGCCGTCCCTCATCAACTAATCTTGCAACGACGTTAACAGAAAGGATTCTTTATTAACAGAGAATCGTAGAAAAATATGGGTAATTGCAAGGGTGCGGGTAAGGCCTATTGCGTGGATGCCGGTCGACGGTAGTTTTCGCTTCGATATCCGTACGGAAGACAGCTGGCGTCCGCTACGCGACGACCTGCTGCGCCCGCGTTGCTGGGAATGGCGGCGTGACGATTGTCGGCAACGGCAACGGCCATTCAGGTGCGCTGATGCCAACGCTCACGCCCGGCCCTCGTCACGGCCTCACGCCCAAGCTCAAACGCACTCGCGGTTTCAGCATGATCGAAGTGCTCGTCGCGCTGGCGATCATCGCGGTGGCGCTGGCGGCGTCGTTTCGGTCTGCGCGGCACGCAAGCCGCCATCGAAAATGGTGGCTGCGATATCCGGCCCGAGCGTCCAGAAGCGCGACGGTGCGGTCAGCAATTGCGTCTGCGCCTGGATCACGTCCGAGCGGGCGGTCGTGCCCTGCGCGTACTGGTTCTGCGTGAGTTGCAGCGTGCGTTGATAGGCGGCGACGGTGTCATCGAGAGCTTTTGCTGCGCGTCCAGCGAACGCAACTGGAAGTAGGTTTGCGCGAGCGTGCCTTGCGCCGAGAGCCGCGCGTTGGCGAGGTCGGCTGCTGCGCTTTGCTCGCCAGCGCGCTGCGCGCCCACCGTGCGGCTGACGGTGCCCCACAAATCGGGTTCCCACGATGAATCGAGGGAAAGATCGTAACTATTGCCAATCGCCCCACCGCTTGAGACTGAGCCGGACGAGCGGCTGGAGGAACGCTCCCGCGAGCCCGTCGCCGATAACCCCAGCGTAGGGAAATACGACGCACGCGCCTCTGAGACCAGCGCCCGGGCTTGCCGGTAAGCCGCCGCGTATTGAGCAATAGTCTGATTCGACGCGTTCAGCCGCGTTTCGAGGTCATTCAACTGCGGGTCGTTATAAGTTTCCAAGATCCACCCGGTCCGACGGCACAACCGGCCAGTGCAAGAACGAGCACGATAGCGGACTTGCGAGGAAAAACGGGGATTCGAGTGAACGGCATCTGCTCTGGATTCCTGTCGGAAGTTGCGTGCGCTCTGACGCGACGCGAAGCGCTTCTTGCAACCGGTCCGAGATGGTGGGCGAATTCAACCGGTCGTTGCAACATCTCGAAATTTGGAGGTGTTAAATGGGGCGACCGCGAGGCTGGGTCGCAACAAACCGGGAGGCCGATGATGCCATCGCCGGGCAGGCC
>LGTG01000014.1 GCA_001190015.1 Candidatus Burkholderia crenata | reverse complement strand
CCAGTCGCAGCGGGCCGTCGTCGTTCAACACCGTCTTGCCGCTCTTGCCGTTGCGATGGTTGGTCGCGTTCGGGCCGCACAGCACCGGCCGCATAGCCCAGGTGATGTCCGAGCTCGGCACCCGGCCGAAGCGGCGTGCACCGCTTCAGCCGTCATGGGTCCTTTCACGAACTGATCGATCAGTTCCTTCGGAATCGACGGCAACGCCGTCTGGGCATCGGTGGCCGTCTTGAGTTTGCGTGGCATACATATTCCTTGAGCTACATGTTATGCCTTACACACAAAATTTATGACAGGCCCACTTACTCGGTTACTTTGAAGGGTATTAAGCGACCTTCTTCTCGAAGAACTGTTCATCTTCGGTCGAACCGTGCAACGCGGTTGTCGATGCGTCTTTTTCAACCGCTTGCGTCACTGCGTCGAAGTATCCCGTTCCCACTTCACGCTGATGCTTCACTGCGATGAAACCCTTCTCAGCCGCGGCGAACTCCGCTTCCTGCATATCGACGAACGCACTCATCTGATTGCGTGCATAGCCGTGTGCGAAGTTGAACATCGAGTAATTCAGCGCATGGAAGCCAGCCAGCGTGATGAGCTGGAACTTGTAGCCCATCGCACCGAGCTCTTTCTAGAAATTATGGTCGCATCGTCCAGGTTCTTCTTCCAGTTGAACGACGGCGAACAGTTATACGAAAGCAGCTTGCCCGGGAATTCACGATGGATCGCTTCGGCAAACTTCTTCGCGTACTCCAGGTCCGGCTTGCCGGTTTCGCACCAGATCATGTCGGCATACGGTGCGTAGGCGAGGCCACGCGAGACCGCTTGCTCGAGGCCCGGCTTCGTGCGGAAGAAACCTTCCACGGTGCGTTCACCAGTGAGGAACGGCCGGTCGTTTTCATCCACATCCGATGTCACCAGATCCGCCGCTTCCGCATCCGTCCGGGCGAGCAGGATGGTGCGCGTGCCCGAAACGTCGGCCGCAAGACGTCCAACTGTGAGTTTCGCGACGTTTTCACGCGTTGGCACCAGCACCTTGCCGCCCATGTGCCCACATTTTTTCACCGATGCCAGCTGATCCTCGAAGTGCACGCCCGCGGCGCCTGCTTCGATCATCGCCTTCATCAGTTCGAACGCGTTCAGCACGCCGCCGAAACCGGCTTCAGCGTCGGCCACGATCGGCTGGAAGAAGTCGAGATAGTCTTCATCGCCCGGATTCTTACCTTCCGACCACTGGATCTGATCGGCGCGCGTCAGCGTGTTGTTGATGCGCTTGACGACCAGCGGCACCGAATTAGCCGGGTACAGCGATTGGTCGGGATACATTTCGCCCGCGACGTTGGCGTCGCCGGCCACTTGTCAACCGGACAAATAGATCGCCTTCAAACCGGCCTTGGCCTGCTGCATGGCCTGGTTGCCCGTCAGCGCGCCCAGTGCGTTGACGAACGGCTCTTCATGAATCGACGCCCACAGTTTCTCCGCGCCGCGCTTTGCCAGCGTGTGCTCCACCGGCATTGAACCACGCAGGCGCACGACGTCGTCGGCGCTGTAGCTGCACTTGATGCCCTTCCAGCGCGGATCCGTGTCCCATTGCTTCTGAAGTTCCTGAGCTTGTTGTTGGTGCGACATGGTGTTTCTCCTTTGACATGGTGTTTCTCCTTTGATTACCTGACTAATGGATGGTCGTCCGGTCGAGTAGAAAGCGCTTTTATGGTATTTCGATTATAAAAAATAATCGTTATCAATCAATGAATCGAAGAATTAATTTCACATTAAGAAATGTCTTTCTCCATGCTGGGATGCTCTGATTTGTGCCGTGCACCAACGATTTCGCGGCACAAAAATATATTATATATTGTGAAATACGGGGATCGGACGAAAAAAAACCGACGCGCGAAGAATCGGTTTTTATTTAGGGGCGCGCGAGATGCCGCGCCGCACTATTGATAAGACTTAGCTGCCACGACGCGGAGCGCGCGGGCCGTCGTTACGACGTGCTGCATAACCGTCGCGCGAACCGCCGCCGAAGCCCGAGCCGCCGTCACGCGAGCCACTGTCGCGCGAATCGCGAGCACCACCGGCGCTTGCCGGCTTGTTGCCCCAGCCGCCCGGCTTGACCGAACCACCGTTGCCAGCACCACCGCTACCAAAGCGACGACCAGCGCCACCCGCACCAGCGCCACCGTCCGGACGGCCGCGGCCGCCAAAGCCAGGACGACCACCGCCACCACCAGCCGGAGCCGAACGACGCGGTTCAAAGCCAACGATCACGCTCACGTTCAGCGGTACGCGCACGAAACGCTCGATGCGCTTCAGCGCGCCTTGCTCAGCGTGGTGCACAAGGCTGATTGCCTTACCCGTACGGCCAGCACGGCCCGTACGACCGATACGGTGAACGTAGTCTTCCGCGAATTTCGGCAGATCGTAGTTGAACACGTGCGTGATGCCGGGGATGTCGATACCGCGGGCGGCGACGTCCGTTGCGACCAGCACGCGCACTTTGCGTTCGCGCAGTGCACGAATCGTGCGGTTACGCGCGCCTTGCGGCAGATCGCCGTGCAGTGCTGCCGATTCAAAACCAGCGTCCGACAAACGGATAGCCAGTTGGTCAGCGTCATTCTTGGTTGCCGTGAAGACGATGGCCTGATCCAGGCCGGCGTCGCGCAACAGGTGGTCGAGCAGACGATCCTTGTGATCGCGGTCGTCGACGTAATGCACGGTTTGCACAATATTGTTCTGCGCTTCGAGCTTTTGAATGATCTCGATGCGTTCCGGGTTCTTCAACAGACGGCCGGTCAGCGAGCTGATCTTGCCGTCGATGGTTGCCGAGAACAGCAGCGTCTGACGCGAAGCGGGGGTAGCAGCAACAATGGTTTCGATGTCGTCGATGAAACCCATGTCCAGCATGCGGTCGGCTTCGTCGAGCACCAGCATTTGCAGTTGCGACAGGTCAATACGGCCGCGTTCCAGATGGTCCAGCAGACGGCCCGGCGTAGCAACCAGGATTTCCGGGTTCTTCGCGAGCAGCATCAATTGCTGGCCATACGCAACACCGCCGAGAATGCTGACCGTGCGCAACCGGCGCAGGTGCTTGCCGTACGTGGTCGCGGCAGCGGTAACCTGCATCGCGAGTTCGCGGGTCGGCGTGAGGACCAGCATGGTCGGACGAGCGACCGGCTGGGTGCGGCGGGCCGGGCGGGCATTCGGGTCGTGCGGCTCACGCGGAGCAGCAGCCTTGGCCTTTTCGAGCTGCAAGAAACGTTCGATAGCCGGCAGCATGAATGCTGCGGTCTTGCCCGAACCGGTCGGGCTGGAAACCAGCAAGTCGCGGCCGGCAAGCGCTGCGGGAATCGCGCGCTGCTGAACCGGGGTCGGCACTTGATAGCCGGCGGCCGTCATGGCAACAACGATCTCAGGCGACAGGCCGAGCGACTCGAAGCTTGGGCCGGTCTGCACGGCGATAGCAACGGCGACAGGTGCAACTGAAGAAATAGGGGCGGGGATAGCGGGCGAAATAGATGCTGCCGGCGCGGCGGGTGCGTCTTCACCGAGTGCCAGTGCAACGATGGAGTCCAGCGGGCTATGGGTGTTGCTCGAAGTCATGTCGATCCTTGAAACGGGGAATAAGGCGTGTGGCGCCAATCGGCATACCCAAGTCGTCAGATTCAGCGAGCAAATCGAAAAACGGGGGCAGCTTGCAACAATAAAGGCGAGCTTTTCGTTAGAAGCTGTATCGGATTCGACAGGCCGAGGCGGCTTTGTCGTCAGCCTGATGCATGATCGGCCGAAGAAGGCCTAGCAGGGAAGGGACAGTCTCTAATTGGAGCAAAACGCTACGAGGCGCCGCGCTGCGTGCGATGAATCGACTAAAACCACCAATTCACCCGGTCACAGTGAAGCATAGGCAAGAGTATAGCGGCAATTGTTGCGCTGCGCCAGATTTTAAGACAATTTGATTCATCCTACAGTTTGCCGGGGCGGGGCTGCGCTTTCTGTGGCTATCCCGCGCGTATCTCGAGAAAGCGCCGAGAAAGCGCGGCGGGGCGTTCGAGCAGCCGCCGGGCCGCCTTACGCCGACTCACCGCTTTTCAGCGACTCCACCAGCCCGATATATTGCTGCTTTGCGGCGTCCTGCGGCATGCCCGCGAGCGCGCTCCACGCGTCGTATTTGTATTTTGCCGGCGATATCGGCGAAACCCGGCTTGTCGCCATGCACATCGCCCAGGCTCGCTTGCTTGTAGAGCGCGTACAGGTGCAGCAGCGTGAGGTTGTCCGGACGTTCGAGCAATTCCTTGACGTCCGCCTGGGCAAGCGCAAATTGCGCGTCGAGTTCGTTGATTTCGCTCATTGGGTTTTCCGGACGTGCTGGTTAAGGACAGGCGATCATAGCAAGCCGGCCGCACGAGATTGTCGAGGGTTTCTTCCAGAATTTCGTTGCGGCGATGCGCTATCCGGTGCGCGCAGGCGCGGTCTGCGTCGCGCCCGCAGCCTCACGGCTCACGGCTCACGGCTCACGGCTCACACGTCACGCATTACAATAGCGGCCATGACACCTACTGTTCTGCTCGCCCTCGATACCTCGACCGAATTTTGTTCTGTCGCGCTGCTGATTGCCGACCCGGCGGCCACCGCCGCGGCCGCAACTCATGGAAGCACCCCTCATTACTCTGCTGGTGCAGTTCACGTCTGGTTCAGCCATGAATTGACGGGATCGGTCTCCAGCACGCGGCTCTTGCCCGCGATCCGCGAATTATTCGATACAGCCAGTTTGAAGCTCCCGGATTGCTCCGCGGTGGCGTTCGGCGCCGGGCCGGGATCGTTTACCGGTTTGCGCACGGCGACCGGCGTCGCGCAGGGGCTTGCGTTCGGTTTGGGCGTGCCGGTGGTGCCAGTCGGTACCTTGCTCGTGTGCGCAGAGTTCGCGCGTTTGCACGAACCGTCGGCGACGCGCGTGCTGGCGGCGCTCGACGCCCGCATGAACGAGGTGTACTGGGCGGATTTCCGCTGGGACAGAGCGGCGGGCGAGTGGGGCACGGTGCAGGCGGCATCGCTTGATTTGCCCGAGGCCATTGTCTTGCCCGACGAGCCTTTCACGCTGGCGGGCAACGCGGCGGCGGCTTTCGGCGAACGGTTGCCCGTGCCGGCTGCGCCGGCATGCCGTATCGACTTCGATGCGCTGCCGCACGCGTTGCCCGTGGCGCTCGCCGGGTTGCGCGCGCTGCGTGCCGGCCGGACGGTCGCGCCGGATCAGGCCGCGCCGGAGTACGTACGCAACAAGGTCGCACAGACCACTGCCGAACGGATGGACGCGCGTGCCGCCAAGGCCGCTGCTGCCAACTGCGGCTGCGGAAGATCAGGCCAATCACACCGACTTCGCCGTGCCGGTCGTTCACACAACGGAGCCCCTACGGTGAACGGCGTGTTGATGGCGGATCGTTATCTGTCGTCGATGACGGAATCCGATCTCGATGAGGTCGCCGCCATCGAGAAGCTCGCTTATGAGTTCCCCTGGACCCTTGGCAATTTCCAGGACTCGCTGTGCAATGGCTATTTCGGCGTGTGCCTGCGCCACGTCACCGGGACGCTGCTGGGTTATTGCGTGCTGATGCCGGTCGTCGATGAAATGCATCTGCTGAATCTGTGCGTGGCGCCCCAGGCACAACACGCCGGTGCCGGGCTCACGTTGCTGCGCGAAGCGGTACGGATCTCGCGGCATCAGAAACTCGATGGCGTGCTACTGGAAGTGCGGCCGTCGAATCCGCGCGCCATCCAGCTTTACGAGCGCTTTGGTTTCGCCACCATTGGGCGGCGCAAAAACTATTACCCTGCGCGGCACCGGTCGCGCGAGGATGCACTCGTCATGCGTCTGACGTTTTCAAAGGAGGCCGTGGATGGCGCTGCATAAGTCGATGCTGGAAGAGTTCGGGCTGGGAACGGTCTGGGTGAAGCGCGGGGTGACATCGGCTGATACGTCCGTGTCGGCGTCTGATCGATCGACGGACTCGACGGCGATTGCGCTCGGTCAAACCGCCGCCGAGGCGCAGCGTCCGGTACTGCGTATGCCGGTCGAAGAACAGCACGTGCCGGTGGCCCGGACAGCTGATCCAGTCGACACGCTGACAGCGCTCGACGCCGCTCTTTCCGCCGCGCAGACGAACCAGGGCAACGTGAAGCAAACACCGCCTGCAAGGGTCGCTTCTGTAGAACCGCCTGTCTTCGATAACCTCCCGTGGGTCGACGGCGTGCCGCCGCAGCCACTGGTCGTATTGCAAGCCGTTGACGACACGGCCGCTGATATCGTGACTCTTGACTGGGACACGCTGGCCGCTCGCGTCTCCGTCTGCGAACGGTGCCGTTTGTGCGAGCGGCGCACGAATTCGGTATTCGGTGTCGGTGACCGGGACGCCGACTGGATGCTGATCGGCGAAGCGCCGGGCGAGAACGAGGACAAGCTGGGCGAACCGTTCGTCGGCCAGGCGGGCAAGCTGCTCGACAGCATGCTGTACGCGGTGGCGTTATCGCGTGAGGACAACGTGTTCATCGCCAACGTGATCAAGTGCCGGCCGCCCGGCAACCGCAATCCGGAACTCGATGAAGTCGCGCGCTGCGAGCCCTATCTGAAGCGGCAGGTCGAACTGGTGAAACCCAAGCTGCTTGTTGCGCTTGGGCGGTTTGCCGCGCAGAGCCTGCTCAAGACGGAGGCGAGCATTGCGTCGCTACGGGGCCGGGTGCATGACTATCAGGGCGTGCCGGTGATCGTCACGTATCACCCGGCCTATTTGCTGCGCAGTCTTCCCGACAAAGCCAAGGCATGGGCCGACCTGTGTCTCGCCCAGGCCACCTATCGCAAGTCGGTGAAGGAAGTAGAGGGCCCATGACGGCCGCGGACAAGATCACGCCTTTCCATGATCCCGCCGTCCGGGATCTCGCGTGGCTGCTGTTCTCGCCGGACTTGCTGAGCGCGTCGCGCGCGGGCGCGCCGCTCGCGCGTCCTGCCGCGCTCGATCGAGACCCCGCAGTGTTTCATGCGCAGGTTCACAAGCCGTCGTTGACCCGGCTAGGCTTCTACGCTGAAGCGTTGCTCGAATACTTCCTGGCGCATGGCCCGCACGCGCGGCTGATCTTGGCGAACGTCCCGTTGCGCACGGCAGGCCGTACGCTAAGCGAAGTCGATTTCCTGCTGGAGAATGTGCGTGGCGAGCGGCTGCACTGGGAGCTCGCGGTGAAGTTTTATCTGCACATCGGCGAGGGTGACGGCGCTGCTACGCTCGCTCATTATGTCGGTCCGAATCTGCAGGATCGCTTTGACCTGAAGCACGCGCGGCTGGTGGAAAACAGCGTCGGAGTGGCACGATTCGAAGGGGATCGGACTGTTCTCTTCGCTGCCGAGATTGGGATGGACGGCAGAGCGAACGTTATCGGCAGAAAAGAGTGAAGCGCTGGTCGAACAGACGGCCGTATTGTCTGAGCGAGTCGCAAAGCTGCCGTCGCCGATCATGGTCGCGCGTTACGAACGTTGTGAAGGTTACGCTCTTGCTCCGAGTGCACGACCGGCGACGTCTGACGCGAACACTCGCGCGGATTTATCGTGCCCGATGAATGGCCGGAGCGCGCCGCTGACTTTGCGGGTTAAGCGTGCCTGACCCGGCCGAGTTCGCGCGTAGCAAAGCGACCCTCACCACCACCTGAAAAAATGATGCACCGGGCCAACCCTGTGCCCGACTTCCAGCCGCGTGCTCCGTTCGATTGCGCCGGTCAGATAGAGCTTGGCATCGGCGGTAGCGGTAGCGAGCGAATCGCGTTGCGGCAGCAACGCCGCGATCGACGACGACAACGTGCACCCGGTCCCATGCGTGTTCTTCAGCGGCACGCGCGGCCCGCCGAGCCGCAGCACACCGCTGTCCTCGATTAGCCAGTCGGAGCTATCGGCAAAACTCAGGTGACCGCCCTTCATCAACACCGCCCGCGCGCCCAATGCTCGCAGCGCTCCACCCTGACGCACCATTGCGTCTTCATCTTCGGCTGCTGCTACGTTCAGCAACGCAGCGGCTTCCGGCAGGTTTGGCGTGACCAGCGTCGCGAGCGGCAGCAGTTCATCGCGCAACGCCGCCACGGCGTCCGGCGCAAGCAACGCGTGGTTGCTCTTGGAAATCATCACGGTATCAAGCACCACATGCACGGGCCGATACCGGCGCAACGCTGCCGTTACCGCGCGCACGACGTTGGCATTGGCGAGCATGCCGATTTTCACTGCATCGATGCGGATATCGTCGAAAACGGCGTCAAGCTGGGCCTTAACGAAAGACGCATCGGGCGTATGGACGGCCGTCACGCCGCGCGTGTTCTGCGCGGTGAGCGCCGTGATAACGGACAAACCGTAAGCGCCGAGCGCCGAGAACGCCTTGAGGTCGGCCTGGATGCCCGCGCCGCCGCCGGAGTCGGAACCGGCAATGGTGAGGACGTTGGGGATTGGATGAGTCATAGCATAGTCTTCAAGAGGATTCAAGCAATTTTCGTGCGGCGAGATGCGGGTCGGCAGCGGTGCAGATCGCCGATACCACCGCGATACCGCCAGGCCCCGCACGTTTGACATCGGCGGCGTTGTGCAGCTGGATTCCGCCGATAAGCCACAGTCGGATGCATGGAGCAGCGAGCCCGTCGATACCGCCCGCCGCCGACGCATCCGGCTTGCGGGGTATCGAATACCGGTCCCACGCCGACATAATCGATCGTGCCGCCCAGCGTGTTGGCGTGCTCGATCTGCGTGTCATTGGATACCGACAACCCGATCAGCGCCCGCGCTCCAAACAACGTCCGTGCTACATCCGGCGGCAAGTTTTTTTGGCCGATATGCACGCCATCGGCCCCCGCCGCGAGTGCGACATCCACATGGTCGTTGATGATGAGCGGCACGCCATGCCAGCGTGTCAGCGGCAGCAAGTCGAGCGCGAGGTTGAGCCACGCGCGTTTGTGCCATTCAGGCACACGCAGTTGCACGATCGTGACACCGCCATCAAGCGCGGCCCGCGTCACATCGAGCGCGCGTGCATGGCCGCCGCATTGGACGGGATCGAGGATAATAAGATACAGCGCGAAATCGAGGTTCATCCGGGCTTCTCACGCGCCGGCCGCGACGTCACGCGACACGAGCGTGGCGGCGAACAGATTTGCATCGAGCGAC
This sequence comes from Candidatus Burkholderia crenata, assembly GCA_001190015.1. Classification (GTDB taxonomy): domain Bacteria; phylum Pseudomonadota; class Gammaproteobacteria; order Burkholderiales; family Burkholderiaceae; genus Caballeronia; species Caballeronia crenata. Next base: position 9,013 of record LGTG01000014.1, on the reverse strand, counting down.
GCCAGTTCTCCCGCAATGCTTGAATAAGCGATCGCGGCGACGGTCGCGGCCCACAAGTCATCGGCTTCAGCCACGCCCGCAAATGCCGCGACCGTCGCCGATAACGCACAGCCCACGCCGGTCATGCGGGTCATCAACGGTGATCCGTTCGATAACGCGACTGTCCGGCGGCCTTCGGTGACGTAATCGGTCTGCCCCGTGACGGCGACAACGGCGCCTGTATTCAGCGCAAGAACTTGGGCTGCGTCGAGCGCGGCTTCGGCGAAAGCCGTGCTGTCGACGCCGCGTGCGCTCGATTCACCACCTGACAAGCTGATGATCTCCGACGCGTTGCCGAGAATCACGGCCGGATGCGCATCGAGCAGATCGAACGCGAATGCGGTGCGAAAACTCAACGGGCCGACCGCGACGGGATCCAACACCCACGGTTTATGCGCGCGATTGGCGGCCTCGACGGCAAGCTCGGATAGCCTTGCTTTGCGGCAAGTCGAGCGTGCCGAGATTCACCAATACCGCGTTGGCCAGCGGCACGAATTCACCCACTTCCTCGCGGGCGATGACCATTGCGGGAGCGGCGCCCAGCGCGAGCAGCACGTTAGCCGTGAAGTTCATGACGACAACATTCGTCGGGTAGTGGACCAGCGGCGCGCGGTCGCGCACACGCACGGCGAACGAAAAGAGATCGGCGGCGATCATGGGCAGTGTGAAGAAAAGGGTAATAAGCGGGATTATCGCGCGCCGGGCAGTTGAATGCCCGGCGTAGTTTCAGGCTTTGGTTTGTTTTGGTCTGTTCCGCTCGGGCGCGACTCACACGCTCCGGCCACCCCCAAAGCCCGGGCTCAATGCCTTGATTCACCAATCAGCGCGACCGAATCGAAGGCGCGCTGATTGGCCTGATGCCGCCGCATCACGAAGTACATCATCAGGCAGACGAAAGTGCCGAACAGCACGATCACGAATTGAATCGGCACGTCGAGCCAAACGAGCACGGCATACAGGCACAGCATCACGAGCACTGACAGGTTCTCGTTGAAATTCTGCACCGCAATAGAGTGACCCGCCGACAGCAGCACGTGACCACGATGCTGCAGCAGCGCATTCATCGGCACGACGAAAAAGCCCGACAGCCCGCCGACAATCATCAGGAAAATATACGCGCAGATCAGATATCCCGGAACATGCATGCGGCCAAAATAGATGCCCCAGTGCGCCGGGAACAGATGCCTCGAATAAAACGCGAGCAGCATCACCGCGATGCCCATCACGATACCGACCGGCAGCACGGACAGAGATTTTTTCAGCGGCACACGCGCGGCTGCAAGGATAGCGCCTACAGCCACGCCGACCGCGATGATCGCCTGCAGGATGGCGGCCTCCGACAACGACATCCCGAGCGACACTTCGGCCCACTTGAGCACGATGAACTGCAACATCGCGCCCGCGCCCCAGAACAGCGTGGTCACGGCAAGCGAGATCTGGCCGAGCTTGTCGCGCCAGAGCACGTTGAAACAATCGGCGAAATCGGTGATCAGTTTGAGCGGGCGATGTTCCTGCTTCGGATAACGCGCGCCGGTGTCGGGAATCCGCAGGTTGAAGAGGGCCGCGACAATGTACATGAGCACGATCACGAGCATGGCGGCTTCGGCGGGGGTATAGACCTTGATATGCAACTGAAGAATGTGAGAGGCAATGTGCGGACTGATCAACGCACCGCCCATGACCGTGCCAAGGATGATCGAGCCCACTGTCGTGCCCTCGATCCAGCCGTTCGCCGCGACCAGACGGTCGGCGGGCAAGAGCTCGGTGAGGATGCCGTATTTCGCCGGCGAATACGCCGCGGCGCCGAATCCGATAATGCTGTAGGCGAGCAATGGATGCGCACCGACCAGCATGGTCAGGCAGCCGACGACCTTGATCGAGTTGGTGACGAACATCACGTGGCCCTTCGGTCTCGAGTCTGCGAAGGCACCGACGAAAGCGGCCAGAACAACGTATGACAGCACAAAAAACAGCTTGAGCAACGGTGTCATCCAGTTCGGAGCGTGAAGATCTTTCAGCAGTGCGATCGCATCGATCAGAAGGGCGTTGTCGGCCAGCGACGAGAAAAACTGCGCGGCCATGATGGTGTAAAAACCTTTTTTCATCTGATCCGATGCTAGTCCGCACTGCGGGTAATCCGCCCCGCTCGCACACGGCGCGCTCGTCTCTCGCGTCCGGGTTTGCGCTCAGGCTTCCGTTCAGGCAATTTCTGTTCGAAATGGGTTGTGTGCACGGCTTTATAACACGAAAATAGGCGTATTCTGCCTAGCAGTAACCTGCATGACAATCCGCAGACGTTCATGACAATCCGCAGACGTTCAGGCCGGAAAGTCAACGGTCTGCAAGGTGGTGATAAGGTATTGTATTCGGGTACTGATTCAGCTATTGGCCTAGCTATCGGGTATTTTCGAATTTATCACCGCGTGCACAGTCTCTTACCAAACGGCCATCATATGCAATGGTTGATAGCTGACTGATCGACTCCGAGCAGCCTTGTAATGTCCCCGAATGATCATGAACAGGGCGCCAATAGGGCACGATCCGCCGCCACCGTGCCGGGTTTGAAACGCAGCCTTCAGGCAACTCACTGTCAAGCTGTGGCCGCTCTCGCATAATCACCCGCTTTTTCCAACCGAACTCCCATGCCTCGCCCGATATCCGCCACGATCCATACCGCAGCACTCGCCAACAATCTCGCCGTCGCACGCCGTCACGCGCCGAAATCAAAGATATGGGCTGTCGTCAAGGCCAATGCATATGGCCACGGCGTGGCGCGAGCGTTCCCCGGATTGCGCGCCACCGACGGCTTCGGTCTTCTCGACCTCGAAGAAGCGGTCAAGTTGCGTGAGCTGGGCTGGGCTGGGCCCATCCTGCTGCTGGAAGGTTTTTTCCGTCCGACGAATATCGATGTGATCGATCGCTATAGCCTGACTACGGCAGTGCATTGCGATGAACAGTTGCGAATGTTGGAAATGGCGCGATTGTCGAAGCCGGTGAATATCCAGTTGAAAATGAACAGCGGCATGAACCGGCTCGGTTATACACCGGAGCGCTTCCAGGCAGCGTGGGAACGCGCGCGAGCAGTGCAAGGAGTTGGCCAGATCACGCTGATGACCCATTTCTCGGATGCCGATGGTCCGCGCGGCATCGACCATCAACTCGAAGCGTTCGAGCGCGGTGCCGAAGGCATCGCGGGCGCGCGCAGCCTTGCGAACTCGGCGGCCACGCTGTGGCATGCGGCTTCGCATTTCGACTGGGTGCGGCCCGGCATCATTTTGTACGGCGCTTCGCCATCGGGCAAAACGGCCGATATCGCCAGCACTGGATTGAAGCCCGCCATGACGCTCGCGTCCGAGTTGATCGCGGTGCAGACGGTGCCGGTGGGTCACTCGGTCGGCTACGGTTCGGTGTTCTCGGCTACAGGTCCTATGCGGATCGGTGTAGTGGCGTGCGGTTATGCGGACGGTTATCCTCGAGTGGCGCCTGAAGGCGCACCGGTTATCGTCGATGGCGTGCTGACGCGGGTTGTCGGCCGCGTCTCCATGGACATGCTGACGGTCGATCTGACTCCGGTCCCAACTGCTGGAATTGGTGCCGCCGTGGAGTTGTGGGGCACGAAATTGCCAATCGATGATGTCGCGGCAGCGTGCGGCACGATCGGCTATGAGTTGATGTGCGCAGTCGCGCCGCGTGTGCCAATGCGGGCGGAGTAGAGCGGGGTTGCGTTGAGTATCTGGATATGTAAAGACGGAATTCAGGAAGGCGAGTGGCGAAAGTAGCGAAGGTTAAGACACTGTACGTATGTATCGAATGCGGCGACTAGGCGCCGAAATGACAAGGCCAATGTACTGCATGCGGAGCATGGAACGCTGGTCGAGTCGGTGGCGGAATCGCCGTCGGCGCATCGCTTTCAAGCACTCGCGAAGACCTCGCCGGTGCAGCGCTTGTCCGAGATCGAAGCGTCGGACGTGCCGCGCTTTACCACGGGCATTGGTGAATTCGACCGGGTGCTGGGCGGTGGTCTGGTGGCCGGCGGCGTGGTTCTGATCGGCGGTGACCCGGGCATCGGGAAATCTACGCTGCTGCTGCAATCGCTGGCTGAGATCGCCCGCGAGCGGCCCGCGCTCTCTTATCTATATCAGCGGCGAAGAGTCCGGCGCGCAGATCGCGTTGCGCGCACAGCGGCTCGGCCTGCTCGGCGATTCCGGCAACGCCGCGCCCGATCTGCGCTTGCTGACAGAAATCCAGCTCGAGCGAATCCAGGCAACTATCGATACCGAGAGGCCGGAAGTTGCCGTCATCGATTCAATCCAGACCGTTTACTCCGAAGCGCTGACCTCGGCGCCGGGGTCGGTTGCGCAAGTGCGTGAATGCGCGGCGCAACTTACGCGGATCGCGAAGCAGACGTGCCCGACCATCATCATGGTCGGGCACGTGACGAAAGAGGGCAATCTCGCCGGGCCGCGCGTGATTGAGCATATCGTGGCTGTATTTCGAAGGCGATACCCATTCATCTTTTCGCCTCGTGGGCGCGTTCAAGAATCGCTTCGGCGCGGTGAACGAACTCGGCGTGTTCGCGATGACCGAGCGCGGTTTGCGCGGCGTCGCGAATCCATCGGCGCTGTTTTTATCGCAGCATGAGCAGAGCGTTCCGGGTTCGTGCGTGCTGGTGACGCAGGAAGGTTCACGGCCGCTGCTGGTGGAAGTGCAGACGCTTTGTCGATACCGCGCATGTTCCGAATCCACGCCGTCTTGCCGTAGGGCTCGAACAGAACCGGCTTGCATTGCTGCTGGCCGTGTTGCATCGGCACGCGGGCATTGCGTGCTTCATCAGGACGTATTCCTGAATGCCGTGGGCGGCGTGAAGATTACGGAACCCGCAGCCGATCTCGCCGTGCTGCTCGCGATCCATTCGTCAATCCGTCCCTTAGTAATGTAATGTCATGTAAAAAACTGCGAGGTTCATGTAACCCACGCGGGGCGTGCTTTTTCTATCCTTGTATCGCGACAAACCCGGATACGAGCGCAAAAGAAAAAAGGACTACACCTTGAAACACGCAGATCAAACTTCGTCTCGCCCTTCATTTCATCTGCGCGGCTGCCGTGTGTCCGCGCCCATTCAGCAGCCATGGGGCGGCGGGTGCCGGATCGTCGAGTGGATCGACGCCGAAGGGCAGATATCGCGTCGCGTAGTGGCCGAAGACGTGACCGAAGACGAGGTTGTGGCGACCATCCGTCGTCACGTGAAGGGACGCAAACACGTACTGGTCGACGACGAAGGAATGCCGCGGCAAACCCTGGGCCAGGCTTTAAGGCTGGTTGAGCAGCGGGCAATTCAACCAATCTGTTCCAGTTCTTCGTGCGCCTCGAGCCATTGCGCTTCGAGCGCTTCTAATTGACCGTTCACATCGGCCTGGCGACGAATCGATTCCGTGAGTTGTGTCTTCATGGCCGGCTCGTAATTGGCGGCGTCAGCCACGAAAATATCGAGCTGCGCTTTCTCCGCATTCAGCTTGTCCATCTCCTTCTCGATCTTCGAAATCCGCGATTGCAACGGCTTTTTCAAATGCGAGAGCTTCTGCCGCTCTTGTGTTTCCTGACGACGCTGCTCCTTGCGGTTCTGCCCCGATTCCAGCGAATCGTCCGTTGAACCATTGCCATTGCCGCCCATCTCCTTGGCCGCCGCCCGCTGCTCGGCCGCGTGCTAAAGCAGCCAGTCGCGATAATCGTCGAGATCGCCGTCGAACGGCTGCAGCCGATGTTTGGTCACGAGCATGAAACTATCCGTGGTGGCGTGCAGCAAATGGCGATCGTGCGACACCAGGATCAGCGTCCCGTCGAATTGCGCGAGCGCCATAGTCAGCGCGTGACGCGTTTCAAGATCCAGATGGTTCGTCGGTTCGTCGAGCAGCAGCAAATTGGGCTTTTGCCAGATAATCAGCGCAAGCGCGAGCCGTGCCTTTTCTCCGCCGGAAAACGGCGCGATCTTCGCGGTCGCCATATCGCCGGAAAAATTGAAACCGCCGAGGAAATCGCGTAATTCCTGTTCGCGCGTGTCCGGAGCAAGGCGCGCGACGTGCTGGAGCGCGAGTCATCGGGACGCAGCGTTTCAAGTTGATGCTGCGCGAAATAGCCAATCCGCAGGCCCTTACCTTCACGCACCGTCCCGCCCAACGCTTCAAGCATTCCCACCAGCGTCTTGATGAATGTCGATTTCCCCTGGCCGTTTGCAGCTAGCAGGCCTATTCGCTGGCCGTTCTGGATGGATAGCGTGACACCTTCCACGATCGGCACTTCACCCGCATCCGTGTGATACCGCAGCGCACGGCGTCCATCACCATCATCGGGTTCGGCGCAGCATCGGGCGTGCGGAACTCGAACGTGAACGGCGAAGACGCATGCGCCGGCGCGATGATCTCCATGCGCTCCAGCGCCTTCACCCGGCTTTGCGCCTGCTTCGCTTTAGTGGCCTGCGCCTTGAAACGGTTGATGAAGCTTTGCAAATGCTGCACCGTCTTTTGCTGTTTCTCGTACGCACTCTGTTGCAACGCGACCTGCTGCGCGCGCAAAATTTCGAACTGGCTGTAATTGCCACCGTACCGCTTGATTTGCCGGTTCTCCAGATGCAGTGTCACGTTGCAGACGGAATCGAGGAATTCACGATCGTGCGAGATCACGATCAACGTTCCCGGATAACGATGCAGCCAGTCTTCCAAGCCACACGATGGCATCGAGATCCAAGTGGTTCGTGTGTTCGTCAAGCAGCAGGTCCGGAACGGCACATCAGCGCCTGCGCGAAGTTCAGGCGCATGCGCCAGCCGCCGGAGAAGCTCGTCACCGGTTCCTTCGTCTGCGCGAGCGTGAAGCCCAGGCCGATCAGGCAGGGTTTTGGCACGGGCGGGTGCGGTCCACAGCCGGCGTTTCCTGAGCGACGTGCGCGATCTGCCACGACGGGGGCACCGAAAAATCGCCGCCATCAGCGTGCAAGTCGCCACGTAGCACAGAGAACAGCGTGGATTTGCCCGCGCGCCGTTAGCGCCGACGAGCCCCGCCTTCTCGCCAGGATTGAGCGCGAACGTGGTCTGTTCGAAGAGCGGTTTGGGGCCGCGGGCAAGGCTGAACTGGTTGAAGCGAATCACGGCGTGGAGACCCAGGCAAGTACGGGAAAACGCTATTTTAGACTGGCGCGGGTGGTCGCCGCCGGCTCATTGACGTTGGCGCGCTGTTGGCCGTTCGACCGGATGTTTTTTGATCCGTGTTTCGCTTAGATTGGATTTTTTCAAGCGGAGCATCGAATGAACCCTATCTACTCGTTTTCAGCGGAAACTCTCGGCGGCGAAACCGTCAGCATGGAAAGCTATCAGGGCAAGGTGCTGTTGATCGTGAACACTGCGAGCGAGTGCGAATTCACGCCGCAGTACAAGGGTTTGCAGAAGTTGTACGAGCGTTACGCGGAGCGCGGATTTGCGGTGCTGGGCTTCCCGTGCAACCAGTTCGGCAAGCAGGAACCGGACGATGCAGCTCAAATTGGCAGCTTTTGCGAGCAAAACTATGGCGTCACGTTTCCCATGTTTGCGAAGATCGACGTGAACGGGGCGAATGCGCATCCGCTGTTCCGCTATCTGACCGAAGAGGCGCCGGGCGTGCTCGGGACTGAGGGCATCAAGTGGAACTTCACCAAGTTCTTGATCGACAAGGAAGGCAACGTGATCACGAGGTTCGGCTCAGTGACGAAACCGGACGCGCTTTCCAGTGATATCGAAAAACTGCTCTGAGGGCTGAATTCCACTATCGGGTTTATTCGCGTAAGCATGGCCACCGGTTGTGCTGAAGGCCTTACTCCCGCGTTTCTGACAGCGGCGTCTGGCCGGGCGTTGCTGATCAACATCTTCTCCGCTGTGTGTTCCCGGGTAAGCGCTTGGGCTCTCTCAGCACATCTGTATCGCACGCGACGGGTTTCTTCTGTCTGAGTCACCGGTAGCGAGTCTCAGCGGCCCTCTGGACAGCGTGTCACGACCAGCAACGGCTTCCGCTGACTTCGGGTGAGTGTGAAATTATGTCGTACATATTCGGCTTTTTGCCGATGATTATGTATGATTTAACTTCTCGACTCACATGAGCTCACCGCTTCGATGAAACCAGAAAAAATGCAGCCTCGCCGACCATGACGAAGCTTCATGAGGCGATTGTCGTCCGTCTCGTCGAGGCGCGTCTGTTGATAGAACCATGTGCCGCCGAACTCGCAGCGGCACGAGCGTCCGAGGATGACCTGGTTCGTATCGAAGCGTCGTTCAACGCAATGGCAAGCGAGGCGGATGGCACGCGCGGCGCGGGCTGGTCGGCAGCGGACGTTGCTTTTCACGCAGGCATTATCGAGGCGGCTGGGAATTGGGTTTTCACGCAATTGATCGGCACGGTCCGGGCCGCGCTGGACGCGGGCATTCGCTTGACCGGTGGGCAAGTGTTATCGGCGCAGGCATCGCTGGAACAGCATCGTGCATTGTTCGATGCGATCCGGTGCCGCCAACCCGCAGAGGCGCGCGCGGCAATGACGCGGTTGCTGCTCGCGACGCAACGTGACTTCAATGCGCTGGAGAAGGTCGCGGTGCGTGCCGCGGTTGCCGGCGGCGATCAGGTGACCAGCCAGGTGGACTCGCAAGAACAGGACATTGGGTAATCGCGCGCAGTCGCTGAACCGGCACGCCCATCCTTCGCAACAACCTACAACAACCCACAACGGCCCTGCGCCAAGAGACAAAGATATGCGCAAACTTCGCTCGCAACAATGGTTCGGCACACACGGCAAGGATGGTTTCATTGTATGCGGTCCACAAACCTTACAATTACCCATATTTTCGGCGAGTTCGAAACCGAGCAGGATATCTGTAAGCCTTACCAATCCTCGCCAGACAACGATATTGCCCGGAGGAGGATCATTGGCTCGGGCCAGATAGCCACCCAGTTGGGCAAGTTT
>LGTG01000168.1 GCA_001190015.1 Candidatus Burkholderia crenata | reverse complement strand
TGGCATCATCGGCCTCCCGGTTTGTTGCGAGCCCCAGCCCCGCGGTTGTCCCATTTCACACCTCCAAATTTCGAGATGTTGCAACGACCGGTCGAATTCGCCACTTCCACGCCGAGCAGCTCCCGGCAGACGGCCACGCTGGCGTTCGCGCAGGTAGTCGAGGGTGATTTCGGGGCGCAGTGTGGCCATGTGGCGGAGTCCTTGAAGTTGAGCGGCGTTGTTGACGCGCATGGATTGAAATAGGCAAATCCGATAGTATCAACGGCTCGAACTTTTCACTTAATGCAGCGCTTACAGCACGCCGGGGGTGTCAGGGCGTCGGGCGCGGCCGACAACGCGTGGATTGAACCTATGACGGTGATCGTGGTAGCGAATCCGAAGGGCGGCGTGGGCAAGAGCACGCTGTCTACGAATCTGGCTGGTTATTTTGCGGCAAACGGCGAGTGGGTCGCACTCGTGGACCTGGACAAGCAGCAGTCAGCCCACGGCTGGCTGGGCTTGCGCCCGGACACGCTGCCGAAGATAGAAGAGTGGAAGAGAAACGTTGATGCGCCGTCCAAGCCACCAAGGGGCCTGGAAAAGGCAGTTGTCGATACGCCTGCCGGGATTCACGGCACCCGTCTGGCGCTGGCGCTGGATCTGGCGGACAAGGTGATCGTGCCGCTGCAGCCGTCTATGTTCGATATTCTCTCCACGCAGGAGTTCCTCGTCCGGCTGCAAAAGGAGAAGGCGGTACGCAAGGGAACAATCGAGGTTGGCGTGGTGGGTATGCGGGTGGATGCCCGGACGAAATCAGCGGATCAACTGCATCGGTTCGTGGAAGGGCTTGACCTGCCGGTGCTGGGTTTTATCCGCGATACGCAGAACTACGTGCAGGTCGCGGCGCACGGGCTCACCATCTGGGACGTCGCCAAAAGCCGGGTGGAGAAGGATATCGAACAGTGGCAGCCGATTATTGAATGGGTGTCGAAGAAGTAGAAGAGGTGTTAGCGGCGGTGCAAATCCGACACTAAACGGCGGCGTTGGGTTGAATAGAAGCGAAGTTGACCAGGGGCCGTTGCTGCTAGCCCGTGGTTGTCGGCCTGCTCGTGCTCAGAATGGATCGTCGACATCGGTCAGGCGAGCGTTCACGGGAGGCGCGCGTTGTTCGCGCTTTAGCTCGTGCTGCGAGCTGGTAGTGCGTGCAGATCCGCTCGCGTAGATCCTCGATGAGTTCGACGATGGCGAGCCCTTGCTCGGCGGGGGGGTCCCGGGGGGGGGGGGGTGGGGGGGG
>LGTG01000167.1 GCA_001190015.1 Candidatus Burkholderia crenata | reverse complement strand
ATTTAACACCTCCAAATTTCGAGATGTTGCAACGACCGGTTGAATTCGCCCATGCTCATTGAGTTACATGTTATGCTTTACACGCGAAATTTATGACAGGCCCAAACCTAAACCCGGTCCCCGCTCCGTGCGACCGGAATTACCCGTTCAACCCGCGCTCCAGATCCCCGCGAATATCCCCGGCATTTTCCAGACCCACCGCTAGCCGGATCAACCCTTCGCGAATCCCCGCTGCTTCGCGCACTTCGGGCGTCAACCGTCCGTGCGTTGTCGTCGACGGATGGGTGATGGTCGTACGCGTATCCCCAAGATTGCCGGTGATCGAACAGATTTTCGTTGCATCGATCACGCGCCACGCATTCGCGCGCTGCTCTTCACGGGTGTCCCCTTTCAACTCGAACGACACAATCGCTCCGCCCGCCTTTTGCTGCTTCTTCGCAATCGCGTATTGCGGATGTGACTCGAGCCCCGGATAAAACACGCGTTCAATCGCCGGATGCGTCTCCAGCCAGCGCGCGATTTCCAGCGCATTCGCCGACTGCTTCTCCACCCGCAACGATAGCATCTCCATCCCCTTCAACAACACCCACGCATTGAACGCGGACAACGTCGGTCCCGCACTGCGCACGAACGGAAACACCTTTTCCATGATGAACTGCTTCGACCCGACCAACGCGCCACCCAGCACGCGTCCCTGACCATCGAGGAACTTGGTCGCCGAATGCATCACGACATCCGCACCAAGCTTCAGCGGCTGCTGCAGCACCGGACTACAGAAACAGTTATCGACAACAAACAACGCGCCCACTTCCTTCGAAATCTTCCCGATCGCCTCAATGTCCGCAATCTCCGTCAACGGATTCGATGGCGTCTCAAGGAAAAACATCTTCGTCTCGGGACGAATGGCGGCTCGCCATTCATCCAGATTGGTAGGATCGACGAACGTGGTCGTGATATCGAACTTCGTGAAGATTTGCGAAAACATCCCCACCGTCGACCCGAACAAACTCTTCGAGCTGACCAGGTGGTCGCCCTGCTGCATCGAGCACATCACCACCGACATGATCGCGGCCATGCCCGACGCTGTCGCCATGCAAGCCTCCCCGCCTTCCAGCGCTGCCAGGCGGTTCTGGAACATCGCGACCGTCGGGTTCGTAAAGCGCGAGTACGTGTAAGCCTCTTCAGCGTTCTTGAAGCTCTCCGCGGCATGTGCGGCGCTCTCGAACACAAAGCTCGATGTCAGGAAAATCGCTTCCGAGTGTTCGTTGAAGTCACTGCGCAGCGTTCCCGCGCGAACAGCAAGCGTATCGAAGTTGAGGTTTTCATCCATGTTCGTGTTTTCCATTCCCATCTACCATCTATTCACTAGTCCGGCCAGAAAACCGGGACGTAAAAAAAGCCCGCCTCTGCGTCAGCATGAGCGGGCTCGGTTCGGAAAAGCCTGTAGCGTCGCCGGTGCGTGGTCCTGATTCGCCACCGGTTCGCTTTAGCTGTTTCGGATTCCGACTCAGGCTAAACAACTAGCCCGTTCATCAAAACCCGCGTTCGCAAGCTGATCTCAAATCGACGCAAATGCAATCCTATCACGCGTTTCCTTGCCCGGTCACTCCACCGACAACTGCAAATGCAGCCGCGAACGCGATACACCACCTTCCATTGCCTCACTCGCGGCGTCGCGATCCGACGACTGCGCTTGCGGTGCAAGACGCGACGTTTCCAGACGATCCAGGTAAGCCGAGTCGATGTCACCGGTGATATAGTTGCCGTCGAAGCATGATGCATCGAATTCACGCAGCGCCGGATTGATGTCGCGAATGGCTTGCTTCAGATCGGCGACATCCTGATACACTAGATGATCTGCGCCAATCATGCGCGCTACTTCCTCGTCCGAACGGCCATGCGCGACCAGTTCGCCGCACGTGGGCATGTCGATGCCATACACATTCGGGAACTTCACCGGCGGCGCAGCGGACGCGAAGATCACCTTGGCAGCGCCTGCATCGCGCGCCATCTGCACGATTTCATTCGATGTCGTACCGCGCACGATGGAGTCATCGACAATCAGCACGTTCTTGCCCTTGAACTCGATTGCCATGGCGTTGAGTTTCTGGCGCACCGACTTCTTGCGCACAGCCTGTCCCGGCATGATGAAGGTGCGGCCTACGTAGCGATTCTTGAAGAAACCTTCGCGATACTCCACGCCCAGTTTCGCGGCCACTTGCATGGCGGCGGGACGCGATGAGTCGGGAATCGGCATGACCACGTCAATAGGCACGTCCGGCAGCACGCGCTTGATCTTCTCGGCGAGGTAATCGCCCATGCGTAGGCGCGCGTTGTAGACCGGCACGCCGTCGAGGCACGAATCCGGACGCGCGAGATACACGAGTTCGAAGATGCAGGGGTTCAGGCTCGGGTTCTCGGCGCATTGCTGGCTGTGCAGATTGCCGTCCTTATCGATGAAAATGGCTTCGCCCGGTTCCACGTCACGCACGAACTCGAAGCCAATACCTTCAACGGCCACCGATTCCGACGCCACCATCCACTCCACGCCCGTCGCGGTTTCCTGCTTGCCGAGGACAAGCGGCCGGATGCCGAACAGATCGCGGAAAGCAACGAGGCCGTAACCCGCGATTAGCGAGACGATGGCGTACGAACCCTTCACTCGCCGATGCACACCGCTCACCGCCTTGAACAGCGCGGCCGGATCGAGTTCCAGGCCGGAACTGGACAACTGCAGTTCGTGGGCGAAGACGTTGAGCAGGACTTCGGTATCCGCCGCGGTGTTGATGTGCCGGCGGTCGATCCGGAACATCTCTTCCTTCAACTGCGGCCAGTTCGTCAGGTTGCCGTTGTGGGCGAGGATGATGCCGAACGGCGCGTTCACGTAGAACGGCTGGGCTTCTTCCTCGCTCGATGCATTTCCGGCCGTCGGATAACGCACCTGGCCAATGCCGACATTACCCGGCAGGCTGCGCATGTTGCGTGTGCGGAACACGTCGCGCACCATGCCGTTGGCCTTATGCATGTGGAAGTTATTGCCGTTAGCCGTCGCAATGCCAGCCGCGTCCTGCCCGCGATGCTGCAAGAGCAGCAAGCTGTCGTAAATCAACTGGTTAACGGGGGTCTGGGAAACTACGCCTACGATGCCGCACATGGCATGGTCCTTCAAAGAGTCGAAACGGGTCCAAAAGGCGTATCAGTGCAACGAATGCAGGATGCCTCTGACGGGGGCGATCAGACTGCAGGGTGTTGCGCCAAGCCGCCGCGGGATTCTCGGGTAGCGGGCCAGGACGTCATTGCGCAGGCGTGGCGGGCGGATCTTGCAGGCCGTCCGGCGGTGTGCGCAGGTACGCGGTGAGCATATCGGGAAGCAGCGGTTCCAGTTCTCCCACGCCTTGTTCGGCCGCGCGCCGGAACAACGCGTTACGCCAGAAATCGTGTTGCGGCAGTTCGGTCAAGCCCGCGAGGGCGACTAGGACCACTACCAGAATGGCCCCTCTCACGAGGCCGAACAACAGTCCAAGCGACCGGTCAATGCCGCGCAGCCCGACCACTTCGGTCACGCGCGCCAACAACGCGCCAGCCACACTCGACACCACCAGCACACCCGCGACAATCAGCAAAAATGCAATCAGCCACTGGGTCAGCGCCCCGCCCGGCCAGTGCGCCGGAATGTAAGGCACGACCAGACTGACAAACCACCCCGCAATCAGCAGCGCCGCGATCCAGCCGATCAGGCCGAACACTTCGGCCAGCAGGCCGCGCCACATGCCGCGCAGCGCGGAGAGGCCGATCACGGCCATCACCGCGTAGTCGAAACTCGTAAACATCTACAGCTAGTTCGCCGACGCGTTATTGCTGCTGCCGAGTCCGGCTTGCCGCACCTTGACCAGCGCCGCCGATGCCGCTGCCCGGTCGTCAAACGGTCCGGCACGCAACAGCGTGCGAGTGGTGCCGTCAGCCTGTTTCCGATGTTCGATATATGCGGGCACTCCCGCCGTCTTCAACTTGGTCACCCAGCCCTGCGTCGCAGTGTCCTCATCGAAGGTACCGATCTGGACCACAAAACGGCTTCCCGCCGGGGAGGCCGGCGTGTTCGGTTTCGGAGTGGCTGCGGTAGCCTGCTGCGCTGGTGTTTCCACCGGCAGCTTGGCGGCCGTTACTGCGGGTGGTGGCGCCACCGGCTTCGCTTCAGGCTGCGGCGCGGCGGCCTTGGCCTGCGCTTGCGTTTCTGCCAGTTTAGAAGCTTGCTTCGAATTGACCGCAGAGGCGGGCTTTGAAGCCACCGCCGCCGCATTGTCCGGAGCCGCTGCGGGACCATCCGGCGCTACGCCGGCTTGCGTATCTGCTGACGAATCGACTGCGCCGGCATCCGTCGCATCGTTGTGACTCGTCTTAGGCAAAGGCGCCGCCGGGCGTGCCGGGATATCGAGGGAGATGTCGTCGGTGACGGGCTTCGGATGCGAATCCAGCACCATTGGCAGAATAATCACCGCCGCCGCGACCAGTGCGAGCGCGCCGACCAGACGCCGCCGCGCACGCTGCTTTTCGGGCAAGGTGGGATCGAGCATCATTGCGTCGGCTTCAGGACGGTCGCTGCGGCACGTCCGGCGTTCGGTACGCACGGTCTGACGCGAGCCGCGCGGGGAGTCGGAGTATGCTTCGCGACCCGAGGGCGCGTCGTCTTTCTTGCCGAACGAGAAAAAGGACATGGTTGGCTTGTGCGAGAGGCTGGCCGTCCGTTCAATGATGCTGCGATTTACGGTAAGCCATTGCGCCGGCCACCGTATGGAAACTGCCGAAAACTAAAATTCTATCATTTTCGGACGCTCGCTTTAACGCATCTTGGAAAGCGTCGGCCGGATTGTTGAATTGTGTAACGCTGCTGTCACTACTGTCGTTGACGCCAGCATCGCGTAAAACGCTTTCCAGCATGGCCGAAGACGCGGCGCGCGGGGTTGGCAAGGTGGTCACGTTCCAGTGGTCGATCTCGCCCTTCAAATGCTCGACGATCCCGGCAATGTCCTTGTCGCCCATCGCGCCGAAAACTGCGTACGTGTACGGGAAAAAGCCCATGTTGCCGAGATTATGAGCTAAAACGGCGGCGGCTTGGGGGTTGTGAGCGACATCGAGGATCACTTGCGGCTTGCCCGGCACGACCTGGAAACGCCCCGGCAACTCGACATTCGCGAGTCCCAGTCGGATATCCTGCGCGGACACCGGAATGCGCTCACGCAGCGCTTCAAGCGCGGCCAGCGCCGCCGATGTATTGATCAGTTGATTCGCACCCCGCAAAGCCGGGTAAGCGAGCGCCGAGCGCCGCTGTGTCCGACCGATGTAGCTCCACTGCTGGCGCTCATTGCCGCCTTGTGCTTCGTAGCGGAAATCGCGGCCAACCAGCCACAAATCCGCGCCAATCGCCGCTGCATGGTCGATCAACGACTGCGGCGGCGAAGGATCGCCGCAAATGGCAGGCGTATCCGGACGGAAAATGCCCGCTTTCTCGAAGCCGATTTTCTCGCGCGTGTCGCCCAGATATTCCGTATGGTCAATATCGATGCTGGTCACGATCGCGCAATCGGTATCGATGATATTGACGGCGTCCAGACGCCCACCCAACCCTACTTCGAAAATCACTGCGTCCAGGTCACGCGTTGCGAACAGCCGCATGATCGCCAGCGTGGTGAATTCGAAGTACGTCAGCGTGACCGGCTCGGTCAGGCTCACGCGCGCCTGCTCGACGGCTTCGAAGTGCTCGAGCAGCTCGTCGTCCGTGGCGTCGACGCCGTTTAACCGCGCGCGCTCATTGAAGTCGAGCAAGTGCGGCGACGTATGACAGCCCACACGATACCCCGCGCGCGCCAGGATGGTTTCGATGATCGCGCAGGCCGAACCCTTGCCGTTCGTCCCGCCGACCGTAATCACGGGGCACGTGAACTTCAGCCCAAGCGCGGCACGCACTTTGCTGATGCGCGTCAAACCCATGTCGATACCGACCGGATGCGCAGATTCCAGGTGGGTAAGCCACACGTCGAGGGTGGGGAAGGTGAACGATGAGGTAGTCGATGAAGTCGCCATGAAGTGATCGTGCTCGCCGGCCAAAGCCCGCAGAACAGTGAAAGAAGCGAAGCGCCCAAACAAAAACACCGCACACGACCCTCGGCGGGTTCGCGCGCGACGCCTAGGTCGTCATCGTTTAATGTCTGCATCCCAAGGTCGACGCGCAACAGGCGCTTGAAAATCGCGCCTCAGGCGACCGCATCAACCGGTTGCAGCGTCAGCAATGCAATCAGGCGCACAATTTCTTCGCGCATCTTGCGGCGATCCACAATCATGTCGATCGCGCCCTTCTGGATCAGGAATTCCGAACGCTGGAACCCTTCCGGAAGCTTCTCGCGCACCGTTTGTTCGATCACGCGCGGCCCCGCAAATCCGATCAGCGCCTTCGGTTCAGCAATCACCACGTCGCCCAGGAACGCGAAACTAGCGGACACGCCGCCCATGGTCGGATCGGTGAGAACGGAGATGAACGGCAGCTTGGCTTCGGCCAGCTTCGTGAGCATGGCCGTGGTCTTGGCCATCTGCATCAGCGAAAGCAGGCTTTCCTGCATCCGCGCGCCGCCCGACGCCGTGAAACAGATAAACGGCGTGCGCTGCTCCAGCGCGTTACGCGCGCCGCGGGCAAAACGCTCGCCGACCACCGAACCCATCGAGCCGCCCATGAACGAGAACTCGAAGCATGCGGTCACGACCGGAATGGTGTGGATCGCGCCGCCCATGACGACCATGGCGTCGGTTTCGTCCGTATCTTCCATCGCCTCTTTCAGGCGGTCCGGATACTTCCGGCTGTCCTTGAACTTGAGGGCATCGACCGGCAGGATTTCCTGGCCGATTTCGTAATGGCCTTCCGGATCGAGTAACCCATCAAGCCTTTCGCGCGCGCCAATCCGCATGTGATGGCTGCATTTCGGGCAGACATGCAGATTCGCCTCGACGTCATTGCGGTACAGCACCGCTTCGCACGAGGGGCACTTGATCCACAGACCTTCCGGAATGCTCTTGCGGTTTTTCGGATCGGTTTGCTTGATCTTCGGCGGTAACAGTTTGTCGAGCCAGCTCATCGTATGTCCTTCCTGTTTCACGTGTTTTGCGGCCCGTTTGTCGAAGTTTGAACCCTCCGGGCCGCAATAACGGGTTATTTTGCAGAATCGAGCGCAGAGCGAATTTCGGCGATAAAGCTCGTCAGCATCCGCGCCGCCCTCTCCGGCGGCGCTTCTTCGAGCAATTGCACGAGACGGCTGCCAATCACAACAGCATCTGATACATCGGCCACCAGCTTGGCTGACGCGGCGTCGCGGATGCCGAAACCCACTCCCACCGGCAACGCGACATGCGCCTTGATGGCCGGGATTTTACTCGCGATGCTGGCCACGTCCAGATTTGCCGAACCGGTCACGCCTTTCAGCGACACGTAGTAAACGTACCCGCTCGCCACTTTACCGACCGCGGCAATGCGTTCATCGGTCGATGTTGGCGCAAGCAGGAAGATCAAGTCGATGCCGGCGGCACGCATTGATTCGCTGAATTCGACTGACTCTTCCGGCGGGTAATCGACGACCAGGACACCATCCACGCCCGCGTCCTTCGCCGCTTTGGCGAAGGTTTCAGTGCCCATCCGTTCGATCGGATTCGCGTAGCCCATCAGAACCACCGGCGTGGTGGTGTTGGTCTCGCGGAAGCATTTTACGTCGGCAAGCACGTGTTTCAGCGAGACGCCCTTGGTCAACGCGCGCTCGGACGAGCGCTGGATCACGGGACCATCGGCCATCGGATCGGAAAATGGCACGCCCAGTTCAATGATGTCCGCTCCGCCCTTGGCGAGCGCGTGCATGAATTCAACGGTTTGCTCGGGATTCGGATCGCCGGCCGTAATGAATGGGATCAGACCTTTCTTGCCCTGATCGGCCAACGCCGCAAATGTGCTTTTGATTCGGGACATGAATTAATCTCTTTGCGCGAAATCCGCGCATTTTAGCGTTTTTTAGCAGCGACTTGGCAGAAGATGATTAAGCGGCGTTCGCCTGATCAACGGCAGCGTCCGCGGTTTCAGCCTTCGGCTCAACCCGTACCCCGACGGAGCACATCTGAGCCACCCGCTTTTCGACAATCGCGTGATAGTCGGCGTTGATCTCGTAGCCAATGAACTCGCGCCCATTACGCGCACAGGCAACCGCGGTCGTGCCGCTGCCCATGAACGGATCAAGCACGCGCCCACCGCGAGGACAACTCGCCAGCACCATGCGCTCGACAATCTCAAGCGGCTTTTGCGTCGGATGGTCGACACGCTCGGCGTGTTGCCTGTGCAGCCGCGACACCGACCATACGTCTTTCGGGTTGTAACCCAGCTCCAGCCACTTGCTGCCTTCGAACAATTTGCGCGAACGCGCTTTCTTCGTCACTGCGTCGTAGGGGATGCGAATGGGATCGAGATCGAAGAAATAATCCTTCGATACCGCGAAATAACCGATGTTGTCGTGCACTGACGTATATCTGCGCACCGTTCCGCCCATGCTCGGTACGCGCCGGTCCCACACGATCTCGTTGACCATCGTGAGGCGGCGCTTGAGGAACACGAAGATCTCCGGCGCATATTGCCACGTGCAAAAAATGTAAAGCGAACCGCTTGGCTTGAGCTTCGGAATGGCCAGTTCAAGCCAGCCGTAGGTCCAGTCGAGGAAGGTATCGCCCGAACGCATGTCCGAGTCGTTGCCGTAATCCTTGCCCAGGCCATACGGCGGATCGGCCACGATCAAATCGATCGAGCCGTCCGGGAGGTTTGCTGCATCGGTGAGGAAATCGCGGTGATGCAAGTGGATGCCGCGGTCAGTGCTGCCGTGGACATCGCCACCGGCGGAGCCGCGCGCACTTGCATGATCGATTTCATCGCGCATCGGTTGCGGGTTCAGAACGTGATGCCGGTGCGCTCGGCGACCGTATGCATGTCCTTGTCGCCACGGCCCGACAGATTGACCAGCAGCAGCTTGTCTTTGGGCAATGTGGGCGCTAGCTTCGCGGCGTAAGCGAGTGCGTGGCTCGATTCCAGCGCGGGAATGATTCCTTCGATCCGGCAGCAATCGTGGAAGCCCTTCAGCACTTCTTCGTCGGTAATGCCCACGTACTCGGCACGGCCCACATCCTTCAGCCCCGCGTGTTCCGGGCCGACGCCGGGATAATCCAACCCGGCTGAAACCGAATGCGTCTCGATGATCTGGCCGTTTTCGTCCTGCAGCAGATACGTACGGTTGCCATGCAGAACGCCTGGGCTTCCACCGATCAGCGACGCTGCATGACGCCCGGTGCTGATGCCATCGCCGGCTGCTTCCACGCCGATCAGCTTCACGTCTTTATCTTCGATATACGGATAAAAGATGCCCATTGCATTCGATCCACCACCAACGCACGCAATCACCGCATCCGGCTGGCGCCCGGTTATTTCGGGCATCTGGACCTTGCCTTCATCGCCGATCACCCGCTGGAAGTCGCGGACCATCATGGGATAAGGATGCGGCCCCGCCACCGTGCCGATGATGTAGAACGTGTTCTCCACGTTCGTCACCCAGTCCCGCATGGCTTCGTTGAGCGCGTCTTTCAGCGTCTTGGAGCCGGATTCGACCGGTACGACAGTCGCGCCGAGCAGCTTCATGCGGTACACGTTCGCCGCCTGGCGCCGCACATCTTCCGAGCCCATGTAGACCACGCATTCCATGCCGAAACGCGCGGCAATAGTCGCCGTGGCAACGCCGTGCTGTCCCGCGCCGGTTTCCGCGATCACGCGCAGCTTGCCCATCTTGCGTGCGAGCAGCGCCTGGCCAATCACGTTATTAACTTTGTGCGCGCCGGTATGGTTCAGGTCTTCGCGCTTGAGGAAGATTTGCGCGCCGCCGAGCATGTCGCTCCAGCGCTTGGCGTGATAGATCGGCGACGGCCGGCCGACGTAATGCTTCAGCTCGTATTCGTATTCCGCGATAAACGCCGAATCCTTGCTGCATTCAGCGTAGGCGTCGCGAAGTTCATCGAGTGCGTGGATCAGTGTTTCAGATACGAATGTACCGCCATATGGGCCGAAATGGCCCCGATCGTCTGGTAAGTTGTACATGTGTCACTCTCTCGATACGTGGAAGCGTTGCGCTTGCCCACGTTAATCATCCAGCGTCTGCTTCGCGCACTGCGCGTACAAACGCCGCCATTCGGGCGTGATCTTTCACGCCCTTCGCCCCCGCTACTTCGATGCCGCTGGAGACATCGACTGCGTAAGGGCGCACGCGCCGGATGGCGTCAAGGACGTTTTGCGCGTTCAACCCACCACTCAAAACGGCCCGATGCCCGAAATCTGTTGGGATAAGTGACCAATCGAATACCTTTCCACCCCCACCGTAGCCGTCGACGAGCGTGTCGAGGAGCAAACCGCTGGCTGCTGAATAATTAAGAGATGATTCTACCAAATCGCGTGCAGTGGCATCAGGCCCTACCCGCACAGCGCGCCACCACGGCAAGCCGGCCACTTCAGCGAGCGCCGCGCACTGCGCCGGGGTTTCATCGCCGTGGAATTGCAGCAGGGACAAGCGCACGTTCGATGTCACCTCGCGAATCCATTCCGGCGTGGCGTTGACGAACAAACCGATCGCAGAGACGAGCGGCGGCACGTGCTCCACCAGTTCGACAGCCTGCCCCACGCTGATCGAACGGGGACTTGGCGGATAAAACACAAAACCCACGGCATCCGCGCCGAGTGCAACAGCAGCATCGACGTCTTCCGTCTTCGACAAACCGCACAGCTTGATTCTCGTCCGGCGCAAATCGCTGCTCATACCGTCACTCATGCCTTGTTTTGTTGTCCTGCCAGACCGCGCTCCAGGGGTAGCTCCCCAGGCGGCGCGGGAACTGCAAAGTCCTCAGAATAGCCGACCTCGGCCAAATATAGGCCGTCGGGCATGCACGTGGGCGCCGTGCGTTTGCGGTCGCGCGCTTCCAGCAATTCCGCCATCCATAACGCCGGATGCTTGCCGCGGCCAATCGCGACGAAACACCCAATCAGGTTGCGCACCATGTGGTGCAAAAACGCATTCGCCCGAAAACGGAAGTGGATGAAATCGCCCCGCTCGACAATATCGATCTGATGCAAGTATTTCATCGGCGTCTTCACCTGGCATTCGGACGAGCGGAACGCGGTGAAATCGTGCTTGCCGATTAGGCAGGCAGCAGCTTTCGCGCATTGCATTGGCATCGAGCGGCGCGTAGCATCAGCCGGCGCGGCCGGTGATAATCGGCGATCGGACTGGGTGGACGTACAGCGCGTAGTAATAAGGTGCGCTTGAAGGCGCCGAAACGGGCGTGGAAGTCTTCGGGCATCGAACGCGCCCACTGGACCGCGACACTCTGCGGCAAAAACGCGTTCGTCCCGCGCACCCAGGCGAAGTCGGTGCGCTCGAGTTCGGTATCGAAATGCACAACCTGGCCGAGCGCATGCACGCCGGTGTCCGTGCGCCCCGCGACGACCGTCTGCACGCGCGGCTGCGTGAATTTCCCCAACACGCGTTCGAGGACGTCCTGCACGGTCGGCTCGTCCGATTGAGTTTGCCAGCCGCTGAACGCCGAACTGTCGTACTGAATACCTAATGCAATGCGTTTCACAGGCATCTCAGGACAGCGGCGCTAATGTCGATAACAGCGCGGCGGCGGGTTGGCGCGTGGCCGGATCGTTCGATTCGATCACTTCCTGCAGCAACGTGCGCGCGCCGGATAAATCGCCGAGTTTCAATGTATTCGACCGTCAGTTCGAGCTTGTTGCGGGCTATGGTCGAGATTTGTTCTGGCGTGAAGGCCGGCA
Organism: Candidatus Burkholderia crenata; assembly: GCA_001190015.1. Lineage (GTDB taxonomy): Bacteria > Pseudomonadota > Gammaproteobacteria > Burkholderiales > Burkholderiaceae > Caballeronia > Caballeronia crenata. The sequence continues at coordinate 1,681 of LGTG01000167.1, read as the reverse complement.
GCGGCTCGGTCTGGCTCGAGGGCGAGTTGTAATCGAAGTCGAGGCTCAACGGACCGAAACGCGATGCGCCAAGGCCCGCCACCGATGCCGCGCCGCCGTGCCGGATTCAATTTCCTCGCTCGCAGATGGCGGGAGCGTAATCGGTTCAGGTGGCGGCGCTGCTCGTTCTGGCGATCGAAGACGGCCGGGTCGGCGATCGGTTGCGGCGTGGCGGGCGCGGGGGCCAAGGGGGCTTCGTTTTGCGCGGCGGGTACAGGCGCTTCCTGGCGCGGCGGCAGGCCGAAATCAAGCGTGCTCAAGGCTGATAGCCTCTTGCGCCTCAAGCTCGCGCGCCTCAGCTTCCTGCGCCACGGCCTCGCGCGTCGCTTGTTCCAACGCCGCCGCCTCACGAAGCTCGTGTTCCCGGGCTTCCATTTCTACGCGCAACGCCTCCGCGCGATCCGCCGCAGCCCGTTCCGCCGCCAATGCCGCCTCGATCGCACTCGGGCGCGGCGGCATGAAATCGCGATGAAGCGCTGCGGGCGCATCGGGCATAAACGGTGCGCGTTTGGCGCCCGCGTCGCGGAAGACCGGACTAGCCGCGTCCTGCGCACGGTTCCGCCCAGCGTGACTCGCGCGCCGTCCGCATCATCGTCTATTGCATTGCTCTTGGCCGGAGGAAACGGCGTGTCTTCGGTCGGGGTATCGAAGGACTGTGCGGCATCGTAGTTTTCCATGCTCGCGGCCACTACGTTCAGCTCGCTTTGGCCGCGCTGAACCGATGCACCGTCGAGATCGGCAGCGCCCGTGGGCGCTTGCGCCTGGCTCGCCGATTCATCGTGAGGGGATACAAAGGTTGTCTCAGGCTGCTTTGATGCCACCGGCGGGTTCTTGCGGCGCTTGTTCATCGGTAGTCGCCAGAGCCGCGGTACTTGCGGCGCGGCGTCGTTTGCCACTGCGCATCACCAGCAGCAAGCCGATCACCACGACAGCCCCGACGAGCCAGCCACCCCCACGCCCTCGACCACCGGCACGTTCAACACCGATCCGAGTTTCAAGCGGCTTGGGTCATGACCCATGAACGTGTTGGGATTCGCGTCGAAGAGCGCGCGCCATCTTTTCGCGCGTGGCGCGGTCGTTCGAGCCGGTGATCTGGGAAGCAATATCGCTAAGCGATTGCCCCGGTTTCACGCTGTACTGCGTAACGGTGCCCGCCGCCAACGCAGCCGCTGGCGCCGAGGCCTCCGAAACGGCTGACGCGCTACTGGCCTGGGCGATGGCATCGGAGCGGAGGAAACGAGCGTCCCGAGCAACACACTCGCGACGCTCGCCGCGACCAGCGCTGCGCGCCGCGAGCGGCTGAGGAAGCGAGGCTGTGAATGAAACGGCCGACTCGGACGAACGATCATTGATACCTCCAGGCGAGTGGACAGCGAACAAGAAACCAACAAAACGGGGTGACATCCAAAACTGGCCGCAAAATCGGCATAGGGGACGACCATAAGGCCGTACCCCTGCCACCACCCGGCATGCGGGTCCGCACCGGGCGGTTCGAGAAGTTGAGGTTATGAGTCGAGGCAAGCCCAACTGGTCAAAGTAGGCGATGGGCAACACGCTGTTGAATGGCTTGCCGCTATTGCGCCACCAGCGGCGACTGTTTGCCGCCACCTGTCGCGCGATCTCAGCAGACGCTCCCAACACG
>LGTG01000166.1 GCA_001190015.1 Candidatus Burkholderia crenata | reverse complement strand
CTCCCGGTTTGTTGCGAGCCCCAGCCCCGCGGTCGCCCCATTTTTTCGAGATGTTGCAACGACCGGTTGAATTCGCCGTCAACGCGGCATCGCCGACATTGCTGATTGCGGTCCAAATGAATTCTGTCAGATCAGAGAGCGCTGCAGTTTAGCGCATCGCAAGAGACAGCTCGCGTGTGCGCTGACGCACGAGTTTGGCAATAAAAAACCCCGCGAAACCTTGCGGCTCGCGGGGTTTCAAATAATCCGGCACGAGTCCGGATGCGATATTGGTGGAGGCGGCGGGAATCGAACCCGCGTCCAGTAGCGCTCTACGACCAGTTCTACATACTTAGTTCTATCAATTTGATTTAACCTGGCGACGCGGACGAACACGCTTCGCTTCGGCGATTCACTAAATTTTCGACCTTGGCGTCGTGACGCCGACAAGGCTTATCTGACGTATATGACCTCTCGCGGTATTGCTACCGGTCTTGCGACTCTAGTCCGTCAGTAAACTAGGGAGAGGCAGGCGGCCCTTAGGCTGCCAGTGCGAACGTTTCGTCGTTTGCAGTTACGTTTTTCCCATTGATTTACGAGGTGACGGGTCCTCGGTATGCCCTAGCCGCTTCGCAACCCCTGTCGAAACCAGGTCGCCCCCGAATCATCGACCATTATCTCACAGTTTCGTCCGCATTTTCGCCGGAGAGCCTGATGACCGGATGGTCACGTCCGCTACTGCGCCACTGATGCAAGCTACTGCACGTCGCGTAGCAGATGTTGCAATTCAATTGTCGTTTCCACCACATGATCTGCATGCCACCGGGTCGGCGGCAAATCCTTCCCACAGTAAGTACCCGTAGGCGGCTGCGACCGTGACCATGCCGGCCGCGAAACCCGCCTGGACGTCGCCCACATACACCACGCGCTCAGGCGCCTCCTCCATCAGCTCCGCGGCATGCAGCAACGGCGCCGGGTGTGGCTTGGAGTGCGGCGTGGTATCGCTACAAACGAGCCAGGCCGCGCGCTCAGCCAGTCCGAGCACGCTACTACCAGCGGTTCGGCGGCCAGCCGCGTCACCTTGGTTGGTCACAATGCCCCAGCGCACGCCGCGTGCATCGAACTGATCGAGCAATTCTTCGATACCCGGAAACAGCGTTGTCTCGATGCACAAATCCGCCTCATAGTTGGCGAGAAACTCCTCGCGCATGGACGCGTAATCGGGATGCTCAGGCCCGATCTCGAATGTACCGGCAAGCAAACCGCGTGCACCCGCGGACGCCAACGGCCGCAAGGTCTCGGGCGGCCGCATTTCCAACCCGCAGTCATGCCGCATCTTGTTGACCGCGGCGACCAGGTCGGGCGCGGTATCGGCGATGGTACCGTCGAGGTCGAACAAGACTGCGTGGCAGAGCTTGAGCCGCCTCTTGTCGATCTGACGCTGGGGCAATGAGCGTCGGGTCGTCGCTCATGAAAGTCCGTACGGATTCGATGACGCTCGGAGGCGTGGGGTCGGAGTCACTTGGGTGTTCGTTCATGTCTGTTCCCGTCAGGTCACGCGACGGCAAGCCATCAGATAGTTGATGCTGGAGTCGTCGGAGAGACCGAAGCGCTTGCTGAGCGGCCGGTACGTAATCCCCTTGATCTCGACGATATCAAGTTGCGCAGAACGCACGTATTGCGCAAGTTCCGACGGCTTGATGAAACGCGCGTAATCGTGGGTGCCGCACGGGAGCATCCGGGCAATGTATTCCGCGCCGATCACCGCGAACAAATACGCCTTGGCATTGCGGTTGAGCGTGGAGAAAAACACCCAGCCGCCGGGTTTGACGAGTGTTGCACTCGCCTGAACGATCCCCGCTGGCTCCGGCACATGCTCGAGCATTTCCATGCAGGTCACCACGTCATAGCTGCCGGGTTCCCGCGCCGCCAGCGCTTCGGCCGCGATCTCTTCGTATTCGACCTCAACGCCGCTCTCCAGGCTATGCAGATTGGCCACGCCCAGCGCGCTCGACGACAAATCCACGCCTTTCACCTTCGCGCCGTGCACGGCCATCGATTCAGACAGAATGCCGCCGCCGCAACCGATATCCAGCGCGCGTTTACCCGGCAGATGGGCAAGAGCGTCGATCCAGTCCAGCCGCACGGGGTTGAGTTCGTGCAGCGGCTTGAATTCCGCATTCGTGTCCCACCAGCGATGAGCCAGCTCGCTGAATTTTTGAAGCTCGTGGGGATCGGCATTGATCATGTGCGGATAGCCTTGAAACATAAGGTCAGGAACGGTCAAGCACCAAGTATATAGGCGGTGGCGAGAGCCGGTAAAACGCGGCAAGGGTTGCAGCCCGGCTGGGCAGGGTGTGCACCAGTCATCCAGCGAGGACGCCCGGCATCGGCATAGCAGGCTGTTGAAATTGGGTCCCGTGTAAGCGGGGT
>LGTG01000165.1 GCA_001190015.1 Candidatus Burkholderia crenata | reverse complement strand
CGCTTGCTTCGTCTCAACTGATTGACACCTGGCCTGCCCGCGTGCATCATCGGCCTCCCGGTTTGTTGCGAGCCCCAGCCCCGCGGTCGCCCCATTTGACACCTCCAAATTTCGAGATGTTGTAACAACCGGTTGAATTCGCCCCATGCAGATGCTCACTGTGTTTGCGCTGTATCCGTCGCGTCAGTACCTGGATACGAAAATCCGGACATGGGTGGAGTATTTGCGCGCTGAGTTGCCTGCCGCACTCGCCGCCGATAAAAAATCACTGCAGGAATTTGTGGCGTCGTAAGCTTATGAGCAGGATAATGAGGATAAGGTGATAGCGGTGTTTGTCATTTGCCGCGATGCAACGCTTGCTTACAGTTATTTCGACCGCATCTTGATGGCTTGTGGTTTGTCCTTTAGCTTCACCGATTCACTTTTACCGATTTGACAATATCCGAGAAAGTTATGAATACACCGCTGATGATCGCCATCTACGTACTGCTGGCTCTGACCGTGCCCGCCACTCGCGAACTGCTGAGTACGGCCTGCGAGAATGCAAAACGCGCGCGCCTGATCCCGATTCGTATCGACGAGCGTAAAAACCGTCAATCGCGCGATTCGTCGGATCGTTGAGGAAAAAAGACCGATTTATCGGTATTTTTGTTTTTTGCAGTGGGCACAGTGAGTTTTAACCCTGCGCCGGGTAAACCGCATCTGAACCGGTTCCAAACCCTTTCTGGCGCCTGAGATTTCTCGGCCTGGAACGGGTGTTTTTACCTTTTTACCCATACCGCTTATAGGCCGGTTGTTTGCGTCATGACCGGTTAGTGTTCTTTTCGGCAGTACGCTACCGTTGCGTACCTGTGAACGGCGATCAGAAAGCGACGCCAGATGGCGCCGTCGATCAGAAATGCGAAACGATCTTGTTCTGCAGAACGGT
>LGTG01000164.1 GCA_001190015.1 Candidatus Burkholderia crenata | reverse complement strand
TGCGAGCCCCAGCTCCGCGGTCGCCCCATTTAACACCTCTAAATTTCGAGATGTTGCAACGAATTCGCCAACGTCGTTGCGAGGATCCCTCGCAACGGCGTTTGTCTTTGGCTTGCTTTGACGGAACAGCCCGAAAACAGGGCGGACGGAGTTGCTTAAAACCAATATCCGACGTTCAGGTACGTCACGATCAGATTCAGCTTCAGTTTTGCTTCCGAGTTCACGGCCAAGCTGTCCAACCGGCGTCTGCGCCTGGGCCGTCAGCTTGGCCGTGGCGTGGAGGGGCACGAAGGAGATATGGAGAAACCGGCGAACCATTGGTCGTTGAAGGCGTATGTAAGAAGGCCTGCATTAAACACGGGCGCCCACGAACTATCCGTCGATACGTCGGTCAGACTATGCAGTACATTGGTTTCGAAGGCGCTATTCTTTGCGTCGGTGAACCACACGCGCGTCACGCCAATACCCACGTACGGGCGAATTTTCGACTGCGGCTGCATGAAGTAGTACTTCAGCAGCAGCGTCGGGCTCCACTGCTTGGCCATACCGCGCGTGCCATATTGCGAATATGACTTTTCACCCTGCAAGTTGAAGGTGGGCGGAATGCCGATAACGAATTCGCCGGCAATATGGTCGGTGACAAAGTAGCCGGCGGTGTCGGCGCTAGAGAGGCTCGCGCCGGTGTTAGTACTTCAATGCCGACTGGCGATCCGTCTACACTCGATTCCTTGAGCGGGCCGCTGGAGATAGGGGCGAATGGAACCAGCCAGTGGTGACGTAGAAAGTGTCCGCCGACTGTGCATGTGCTGCGCCAGATACGCACGCGAATGCGGCGACCCCCGTAACAACCCGTTTTATTTTCATTGAATGCTCCTCCGAAAAAGCACGCAAATTATGAACAGAACACTTGAAACAAACCATGCTTCGCCTCAGAGCGTTTTCCCTAAGAAGAATGCTGGCTCCAATTGGGTTAGCGCGGTACCAGGCCCCTGATTTCCCCGGCTGACGCACGGGTTGATACTTGTCCCGCACGATTTGAACGAAAAATTTCAAGGTGGCCCAGAATGTGGCTTTGACGGACCGCCGGAATACCCCGAACCCGACCAACGCTCGACCAACGGAAAATCCAGCATGGCACGGCTAGCACGACTCTACGTTCCCGAACAGCCGCAGCATGTCATCTTGCGCGGTCTCGACCAGCAGCCCGCTTTCGTCGAAGCTCCGGACTACGAGCTTTTCATCGAATGCCTGCGCACGGCCTCCCGCGACCACCATCTCGCTATCCACGCTTACGCGCTGATGCCCGGCGCGGTGCACCTTCTCGTTATGCCTCGCGACGAAGCCAGCCTCCCGAAAGCCATGCAGGCGGTCGGCCGGCGCTACGTTGCGCATTTCAATCGCCGTTATGCCCGCCGCGGTACCTTGTGGGAAGGCCGCTACCGGGCGACGGTGATCGAAGGTGAAACTTACTTCCTGCTCGCGAGCCGGGTAGTCGAGATGGCGCCGGTGCACGCCGAACTCGTGGCCCTCGCGCAAGATTACAAATGGTCGAGCTACCGTCATCACATCGGTTTGACGCTCGACAGTCTCATCACCGACCATCCGCTGTACTGGAAGCTCGGCAATACGCCCTTCGAACGCCAGCGCGCCTATACGGAGCTGTGCGAGCAGCCGCTCGGCCAACGCGAAGCCAACCGGCTGCTTCAGGCGACGCTCAAGGGCTGGGTGCTCGGTAGCGACTCCTACAGGGAGTGGGCCGGGCGAGCCGCCAATCGGCGCGTCTCACCGTTGCCCCGCGGCCGTCCACGCAAGATCCGAAAGACTCCTCAAACTCGTTAACGGAGTTTTTGCACCGCAACTGAAGAATGAACGAACGGCATGACGACAAAAATCGACATGCCGTTTTATTTTTGATTTATTTAATATGGAACTAATTAAATAGGACAAACGTGCGCCAACTTAATAATAGGTGTCATATCATCGAATTTTGATTGCCAAGCTTTTGATTCATCGCGTATATTTCGTTTTTTGGCAGTCCAGGACGCATCGCGTTTGTTTGCACGACCGGCTTCGCGGTTTTCGTCCAGGTTCGGGGTCTTGGCCTGCCGGAGGCGCGAGCAATGCACATAAGCAACACAAAATATGTTCAACGGCCGCCCGCGGCCCCCCATAGAACACGGTGACCCATGAACGATCAACTGCCGCCGACTCTCGGTTCCGTTCCCGCCGCGCAGGGCATGTATGACCCCGAGAACGAACACGACTCCTGTGGCGTCGGCTTCGTCGCTCACATCAAGGGCAAGAAGCGCCACGAAATCATCCAGCAGGGCCTGAAGATCCTCGAAAACCTCGACCATCGCGGCGCAGTCGGCGCCGACAAGCTGATGGGCGACGGCGCGGGCATCCTGATCCAAATCCCCGACGGGTTTTATCGTGAGGAAATGGCGAAGCAGGGCGTGACGCTGCCGCCGGAGGGCGAGTACGGCGTTGGCATGATCTTCTTGCCGAAGGAACATGCGTCGCGTCTTGCGTGCGAGCAGGAACTGGAACGCACGGTGAAGGCCGAAGGCCAGGTCGTGCTCGGCTGGCGTGATGTTCCCGTCGACGCCACCATGCCCATTTCGCCGACCGTGAAGGCCAGCGAGCCGCTGATTCGGCAAATCTTCATTGGCCGGGGCAAAGATATTGTTGTAACGGATGCGCTCGAGCGGAAGCTGTACGTGATCCGCAAGACCGCCAGCCATCGGATCCAGGCGCTCAAGCTCAAGCACGGCAAGGAATACTTCGTACCGTCCATGTTGGCGCGCACTGTCGTTTATAAGGGTCTGCTGCTGGCCGATCAGGTTGGCGTGTATTACCGCGACCTGCAGGACGAACGTACAGTGTCGGCGCTCGCGCTCGTTCACCAGCGCTTCTCCACGAACACGTTCCCGGCGTGGGAGCTCGCGCACCCGTACCGGATGATTGCGCACAACGGTGAAATCAACACCGTGAAGGGCAACGTCAACTGGCTGAACGCGCGTACCGGCGCGATCGCCAGCTATGTGCTGGGTGACGACCTGCTGAAGCTCTGGCCGCTGATTTACCCGGGCCAGTCGGATACGGCATCGTTCGATAACTGCCTTGAGCTCCTGGTCATGGCGGGTTATCCGCTCGTCCACGCGATGATGATGATGATTCCGGAAGCCTGGGAACAGTACACGCTCATGGACGACAACCGCCGCGCGTTCTACGAATATCACGCGGCCATGATGGAGCCGTGGGACGGCCCCGCCGCGATCGCGTTCACGGACGGCCGCCAGATTGGCGCGACGCTCGACCGTAACGGCCTGCGTCCGGCGCGCTACGTCATCACCGACGACGACCTCGTGATCCTCGCATCGGAATCGGGCGTGTTGCCGGTGTCGGAATCGAAGATCGTGAAGAAGTGGCGTCTGCAGCCGGGCAAGATGTTCCTGATCGACATGGAGCAAGGTCGGATCATCGACGACAAGGAGCTCAAGGACAACCTCGCGAATGGCAAGCCTTACAAGAGTTGGATCGATGCCGTGCGTATCAAGCTCGACGAAATCGAGCCGAAGGCGGAAGACGTCGAAACGCAGCGCCGTGAAGCGGCCGCCTTGCTGGACCGTCAGCAGGCGTTCGGCTATACGCAGGAAGACGTCAAGTTACTGATGGCTCCCATGGCGCAGCTGGGCGAAGAAGCCGTCGGTTCAATGGGGAATGACTCGCCACTGGCGGTGATGTCGAACAAGAACAAGACGCTGTATCACTACTTCAAGCAGCTCTTCGCGCAGGTCACGAACCCGCCGATCGATCCGATCCGCGAGAACATGGTGATGTCGCTAGTGTCGTTCGTCGGCCCGAAGCCGAACCTACTCGACACGACCAACATCAACCCGACGATGCGTCTGGAAGTTTCGCAGCCCGTGCTCGACTTCAAGGACATCGCGAAGATCCGCGCTATCGATAAATACACGGGCGGCAAGTTCAGCTCGTACGAACTGAGCATCTGCTATCTGGTGGCGTGGGGTAATGAAGGCGTGGAAGCGCGCCTGGCTTCGCTGTGCGCGGAAGCTGTGGACGCAGTGAAGTCCGGCTACAACATGCTGATCGTCTCCGATCGCAAGATGGATCGCGACAACCTGGCTATCCCGGCGCTGCTCGCCACGTCAGCTATTCATACGCATCTCGTGCAGCACGGTCTGCGCACGAGCACGGGTCTGGTCGTGGAAACGGGATCGGCGCGTGAGACGCATCACTTCGCTTTGCTCGCCGCGTACGGCGCGGAAGCCGTGCATCCGTACCTCGCGCTGGAAACGCTCGCGCAAATGGCTGAAGGGTTGAAGGGCGATCTCTCAGCCGAGAAAGCCATCTACAACTACACGAAGGCGGTCGGCAAGGGTTTGTACAAGGTCATGTCGAAGATGGGCATTTCCACGTACATGTCGTACACCGGCGCGCAGATTTTCGAAGCGGTCGGGCTCTCCAGCGAACTCGTGGAGAAGTACTTCAAGGGCACGGCATCGAAGGTCGGCGGTATCGGCATTTTCGAAGTGGCCGAGGAAGCGATTCGCCTGCATCGCGAAGCGTTTGGCGAGAACCCCGTGCTCGCGACCATGCTCGATGCCGGCGGTGAATATGCGTATCGCGTGCGCGGTGAAGAGCACATGTGGACGCCAGACGCCATCGCCAAGCTGCGGCATTCCACGCGCAGCAACTCGTACCAGACCTACAAGGAATACGCGCACCTGATCAACGACCAGACCAAGCGGCACATGACGTTCCGCGGTTTGTTCGAGTTCAAGGTCGATCCGACCAAGGCGATTCCTCTGGATGAAGTGGAACCGGCGAAGGAAATCGTCAAGCGTTTCGCGACCGGCGCCATGTCGCTGGGTTCGATCAGCACCGAAGCACACGCCACGCTGGCTGTTGCCATGAACCGTATTGGCGGAAAGTCGAACACCGGGGAAGGCGGTGAAGATGCGAACCGGTATCGCAACGAGTTGCGCGGTATTCCGATCAAGAATGGCGACACCATGCGCTCCGTGATCGGCGACGAAGTCGTCACGGACATCCCGTTGAAAGACGGCGATTCGCTGCGCTCGCGGATCAAGCAGGTCGCATCCGGACGCTTCGGCGTGACGGCGGAGTACCTGTCGTCGGCTGATCAGATCCAGATCAAGATGGCGCAGGGCGCGAAGCCGGGCGAAGGCGGACAACTGCCGGGTCACAAGGTCAGCGATTACATCGGCAAGCTGCGGTATTCGGTGCCGGGCGTGGGCCTGATTTCGCCGCCGCCGCACCATGACATTTATTCCATCGAAGACCTGGCGCAGCTTATTCACGACCTGAAGAACGTGAACTCGTCGTCGAGCGTGTCGGTGAAGCTGGTGTCGGAAGTGGGCGTTGGGACCGTTGCTGCTGGCGTTGCGAAGGCGAAGGCCGATCACGTCGTGATCGCGGGCCATGATGGCGGCACGGGCGCTTCGCCGTTGTCGTCGTTGAAGCACGCTGGCACGCCGTGGGAACTGGGTCTCGCCGAAACGCAGCAAACGCTGGCGCTCAACCGCCTGCGTGGCCGTATCCGCGTGCAGGCCGACGGCCAGATGAAGACCGGCCGCGACGTGGTGATTGGTGCGCTGCTCGGCGCCGATGAATTCGGTTTCGCGACCGCGCCGCTCGTCGTGCAGGGCTGCATCATGATGCGCAAGTGTCACCTGAACACGTGCCCGGTCGGCGTTGCGACACAAGATCCGGTGCTGCGCGCCAAGTTCACGGGGCAGCCGGAACATGTGGTGAACTTCTTCTTCTTTATTGCTGAAGAAGTGCGCGAAATCATGGCGCAACTGGGCATCCGCAAGTTCGACGATTTGATCGGTCACGCCGAATTGCTCGATACGAAGAAAGGCGTCGAGCACTGGAAAGCGAAGGGCCTCGATTTTTCGAAGGTGTTTTATCAAGTGCCGAACGACGGCAGCATTGCGACGAAGCACGTCGAGACGCAGGATCACGGGCTTGAAAAGGCGCTGGATCATGTGCTGATCGAAAAGTCGGCGGCGGCGATCGAGAAGGGCGAGCACGTCTCGTTCATCCAGTCGGTGCGCAACGTGAATCGCACGGTCGGTGCGATGTTGTCCGGTTTGATCGCACGCAAGTACGGTCACGACGGGCTGCCCGACGACTCGATCCATATCCAGTTGAAGGGTACGGCGGGGCAGAGTTTCGGCGCGTTCCTGGCGAAGGGCATCACGCTGGATCTCGTCGGTGATGGCAACGACTACGTCGGCAAAGGTCTGTCCGGTGGGCGCATCATCATTCGCCCGACCAACGACTTCCGCGGCAAGTCGGAGGAAAACATCATCTGCGGCAACACGGTGTTGTATGGCGCGATTGAGGGCCAAGCGTTTTTCCGTGGTGTCGCGGGCGAGCGCTTCGCCGTACGTAACTCGGGCGCGACCGCGGTCGTGGAAGGCACCGGCGATCACGGTTGCGAATACATGACCGGCGGCACGGTGGTCGTGCTTGGCGAAACCGGGCGCAACTTCGCGGCGGGCATGTCGGGCGGCGTGGCGTTTGTCTTCGATCGGGACGGCACCTTCGGCAGCAAGTGCAACAAGGCGATGGTCGCACTCGATCCGGTCCTGCAGCAGGCAGAACAGGAACGCACGGTGGATCGGGCTTTGTGGCACACCGGCAAGATCGACGAAGTGCTGCTCAAGGACCTGATCGAGCAGCACTTCCAGTCCACCGGTTCGCCACGCGCGAAAGCGCTGCTTGAGAACTGGGATGCGTCGCGTCGTCAATTCGTGAAGGTATTCCCGACGGAGTACAAGCGTGCGCTTGGCGAGTTGGGCGCGAAAAAAGCGAAGGATGCGATCGCGGCCTGAGTCCTCTGCTGACATCCAATGACTAGTACGGCCCTTTGGCGTTAAACGCCGAAGGGTGGATCAACCCCCAATACAGAGAAAGAGAACCACATGGGCAAGGCAACCGGTTTTCTCGAGTTCGAGCGCCAGCATGAAACGTACGAAGCGCCGCTCGCTCGCGTTAAGCATTACAAGGAATTCGTCCACGCGCTGTCGGACGAGAACGCGAAGATCCAGGGTGCGCGCTGCATGGATTGCGGTATTCCGTTCTGCAACAACGGCTGTCCGGTGAACAACATCATTCCGGACTTCAACGACCTGGTGTTCCAGCAGAACTGGAAAACGGCCATTGAAGTGCTACATTCCACGAACAACTTCCCGGAGTTTACCGGGCGCATTTGTCCGGCTCCGTGCGAAACCGCGTGCACGCTTGGTATCAACGACGATCCGGTCGGTATCAAGTCTATCGAACACGCGATCATCGACAAAGCGTGGGCCGAGGGTTGGGTCGCACCGTTGCCGTCGAAGCACAAGACCGGCAATAAGGTGGCCGTGGTCGGATCGGGTCCCGCTGGCTTGGCCGCTGCGCAACAACTCGCGCGTGCTGGACATGAAGTAACGGTGTTCGAGAAGAACGATCGCATCGGCGGATTGCTGCGTTATGGCATCCCCGATTTCAAGCTTGAAAAGTGGCTGATCGATCGCCGCATGCGGCAGATGGAAGCCGAAGGCGTGGCCTTCCTGACCAATGTGTTTATCGGTCGAGATCCGCTGCCGGGGCATATCGCGAATTCATCGCGTGAAACCATTTCGCCCGATGAGTTGCGTGAGCAATTCGACGCTGTTGTGATTGCGGGCGGCTCGGAAATTCCGCGTGATTTGCCGGTGCCTGGGCGCGAGATGCAAGGCATCCGTTACGCGATGGAATTCCTGCCGTTGCAGAACAAGGTCAATGCCGGCGATACAGTCGTCGATCAGTTGATCGCGAAAGGCAAGCATGTTGTTGTGATCGGTGGCGGCGATACGGGTTCGGATTGCGTCGGGACGTCGAATCGGCATGGTGCTAAAAGCGTGACGCAGTTTGAGTTGCTGTCGCAGCCGCCTGAGACAGTGAACAAGCCGCTCGTTTGGCCGTACTGGCCGTTCAAGCTACGCATGTCGTCGTCGCATGAGGAAGGCTGCGAGCGCGATTGGTCGGTGGCGACCAAGCGCTTCGAAGGCAAGAACGGCAAGGTCGAAAAGCTGATCGCGGTGCGCGTGGAATGGAAGGACGGGAAGATGCAGGAAGTGGCGGGATCGGAGTTCGAAATGAAAACCGATCTGGTGCTGCTCGCGATGGGCTTTACGCAACCCGCGTCGCCGGTGCTCGAGGCGTTTGGTGTCGATAAAGACGCGCGTGGCAATGTGCGCGCCGCGACCGAAGGCGATCGTGCGTACTTTACGTCGGTCGATAAAGTCTTCACCGCTGGTGACATGCGGCGCGGACAGTCGCTGGTTGTTTGGGCGATCCGCGAAGGACGGCAGTGCGCCCGTTCGGTGGATGCGTTTTTGATGGGGTCTAGTGAATTGCCGCGTTGAGATTTTGCTCGTGGGATGTTCGTTGAAAAACCGGGCTCGGGGTTTGAGCCCGGTTTTTTTTATTGGCTATAACGGTATTGGGACGAATTGAAACGTTGAACACAACGCACAAATGTGCGACCTGGGCCTGTCATAAATTTTGTGTGTAAAGCATAACATGTAGCTCAAGGAGCATGTATGCCACGCAAACTCAAGACGGCCATCGATGCCCAGACGGTGTTGCCGTCGATTCCGAAGGAACTAATTGATCAGTTCGTGAAGGGACCCATGACGGCTGAAGCGGTGCACGCCGCTTCGGCCGCATTCAAGAAGGCGCTGATCGAGCGGGCGCTGGATGCCGAGCTCGGACATCACCTGGGCTATGCGGCCGGTGCTG
>LGTG01000163.1 GCA_001190015.1 Candidatus Burkholderia crenata | reverse complement strand
CCAAATCACCAGAAAACCCCCCCCTTGAACACTGCTTCGGTCGTCATGACGGGGCACTTTTCAACAGCCTGCTAAAGGCCACCGACATTAGTCGATACTCCGAGCGAGAACTCGACGCAGTTGCGACCGCGCTTAATTGCAGACCACACAAAGCCCTCGATTGGAAGACACCAGCCGAAGCGTTTGAAGAGTTAATATTCGCAACCTAAATGATGGTGTTGCAACGACTGCTTGAATCTAAGAGCTTACAGAGAGTTCGTCGTCGGAACTATACGGACTGGTTTTGCTGGGCCGGGTGGACCTGGCTGTAGTCGTACTCGACCAAGCCGGTACGCGGGCTCACGCGTACGCCGTTGCTCAACGAACAGTTGTTCCTCATCCGTCATCCGGACATGGCCGGGATAGGCGCCACGTGCAGCCTCACCGAACTGGCACGACTGCCGCTGGTGCTGATCAGCCCGCCGAATATTGTCCGGACGAAACTCGGGCCTTCGCGTGGCCGCGCAATTCGACTACAACCTCGTCGCGGCCGTCAACTCCACGTCCATGCTAGTTTCATGGGTCGAGCGAGGCGTGAGCGCGACCGTATTGCCCTGGTCCACCGTGTATGAACAGGTTACTTCCGGCCGGCTGATAGCCACGCCGTTCGACGGCGACGAATGGCAACGGCTGTGTCACGCGGAAACGCTGCCGCTCACGCCGGCGGGTGAGATTGTTCAGGGGCTGATCATCCAGGATATGCAACGCCGTCTTCTGCCGGGCGCATGGCTGGGCGCTCCCAGTCTGGCCGCGTTGGACGAAACCTGAAGCATCCGTTTGAGCAGGCTGGTTGACGGCACTGTCCCGGTTCCATACCGCAATGTGATTGATCCATCGTCAATCCGTATTTTTCATCTGCGCGACGGCCATCTATCTTGTGTGCTCCAATCGTGTGCTGGTCGATAAAAACATCGACGAAACCAGCACACTCACAAGCAGATATCCGGAGGGGACATGGCATTGCCGTTGCAGGGAATCAAGGTGCTGGATCTGACTCGCGCGCTCGCGGGTCCGTTTTGTTCGATGATCCTCGGCGATCTCGGTACGGATGTGATCAAGGTGGAACCCGCGCCGAGCGGTGACGTGGTCAGGACCTGGGGACCGTTTGCCGGCGGCATCAACGCTTACTACCTGTCGTGCAATCGGAACAAGCGGGGCGGGGCATGGCAGTGGATTTTCGCAAGCCCGCCGCGCTCGAGCTGCTGCGCAACATGGCCATTTCCGCCGACGTGGTCCTCGAAAACTTCAAGACCGGCACGATGGAAAGCATGGGACTAGGGTACAAGACGCTGTCGGCGCTTAACCCAAGGCTTCGTCTACGACAACATTACCGGCCATGGCCGCACGGGTCCGGCCCCGTTGTGGCCCGGTTTCGATCAGGTCGCGCAAGGGTACGCGGGCATCATGAGCCTGACGGGTATGCCCGACGCCGGTCCCACGCGCGTGGGCATTGCGATTGGCGACATGACGGCCGGCATGTGGGCCTCAATAGGCGTCCTTGCCGCGCTGCTCTCCCGGCAACAGACCGGACGTGGGCAGCGCGTGGAGAGTTCGCAGTTGTCGGGGCTGGTCGCCATGCTGGGCGTGCAGGGTCAACGCTATCTGAGCGCGGGCGAAATACCCGAGCCGACCGGCAATCATCATCCGGTGATTGCACCGTATGGGGTTTTCGAGGCGCAGGACGGCGCGCTGGACCTGGCGCCCGGCATGTCGGACATGTGGGTCAAGCTCTGCGAACTACTTGGGCTCGAGCACATCATCATGTCCGACCCGCGTTTTGTCACCAACGAGCAGCGCATGCAGCACCGGGAGGCGCTCAAACAGGTCATCGATACAAAACTGCGCACGCGCGCCGAGTGGACCACTGATCTGAGACGGCTCGGTATTCCGGCCGGTCCCATCAATAACCTCGCGGACGTGTTCGCGGATCCGCAGGTAGTGCGCATTGCGGACTGGTCGAGGAAGTCGCACACGGCATGATAGGTCAGCTCAAGCAGGTGGCGAGCGTGATCACAGGATGAGCGAGATGACCGAAGGTTCAGGTCGCATGCCCTCGCCCATGCTGGGCGAACACACGATCGACGTGCTGAGCGAGTATGGATTTCCAAACGAGCAGATCGATGCGTGGCTTGCATCGCAGGTCGTATTGCAACATGAGCACGCGCTGGGCTGAATCAAGCCCCAAGCCCGGCGCGTTCTGTCTGCTCACTCAAGTTCGTCAAGCCGCCGGGGTCGCTTCCTTCTGCTTGGCGGCTTCGTCGTTAGCGGCGGCATCGCGGGTTTCCGGCATCGCCAGCCACACCAGCGCCACGGCCAGCGTACCGGCTGCAGCAAGTCCGAAGAAACTGGTATTCACGCCGAACTTGTCCGTCACGAACCCGGCAATCGCCGTGCTCAGCGTCGCCCCAACGCCCGCCGCCAGCCCAAAGAATCCAATACACAAGTTGTACCGGCCCTTGCCGCCGGCCACGTCAGCTGCAATCAGCGGCAGCATCACGCCGAACACGGCAGCGCTAATACCGTCGAGCATCTGCACGGGCACCAGCAGGTAAGGACTGCTCGCGCTGCTGGCGGCTGCGAACAGCAGTGCGCGTAACGGCAGCGCCAAGAAGCCGAGGATCAGCAGCGGCCTGCGTCCCCAGTTTTGCGCCTGCCGCCCGACCCACGGCGACAACCCCGTCACGATGAACTGCGGCACGATAATGCACGCCGCGATCACGAGTTGAACGTTGTCGCCCATGTGCGCCGTGACTTCGCCTGCGGCGAGGTTCAGCATGGCCGCATTTGACAGGTGGAACAGCACCACGCACGCCGCGAAGGTCAGGAGCCGCGGATCGCGCACCAGGTCACGCAGGCTTTCGGGCCGTTCTCCGACCGCGCTTACCACTTCAGCAATGCTTACCCCCGCTTTCGCCGCGGCCTTTTTCATGCGCGGCACGACGGGCGCCATCTCATGATCGATCATGTTCAGTGCGACGAGCGCGGGCAACGCCAGCGCCGCGGTCAAGAAGAACACCGACCGCAGCGACAGGTACTCGCCGAACACGCCCATCAATGCCGCGGTGAGCGCACTGCCGATCGACGCCCAGCGCGCATTGCGTCCAAGCCGGTTGCCGAGATCGGCGCGCGAGACGAGGGCGAGCGAGATCGCGGCCATGGCGGGCACGAGCATGCAGCTCGCGAAGCCGTGCAGCACTTCGGCCGCGAACACAACGAGAAACGTAGGGCTCGCGCCGAGCAGCAATGCACTCACGATGATCGCGATGATTGCGGCAGCAGCAGCGCCTTTCTTGTTGCGCAATGCATCGACGAGCGCGCCGGCCAGCAACTGGCTCGCCATCGCGCTGATTGTGCCGACGCTCAGCATCAGCCCGATCTCGCCTTGCGTCCATTTGTTCGCGGCGAGATAGGAAGCGATGAAAGGCCCAAAGCCGGTCTGCACATTCGCGACAAAGAAGTTCAGCCAATCGAGCGCGCGCAGACTTCGTGCAATTACCATATTTCAGATCGTCCACATTGTTTCGAGGGGCGCGCAACGCCTGCCGCAACGGCTTTCGCACCCGATCCCGGGCCGGAGGCCGCAGCCGGAGCGGGCTCTGGCGACGTGGCAGGTTCCGATGACGGGACGACAGGCGAAACGATCTTGACCGGTTGATCGGGCGAGTACGTCGGAGCGGCTTTGATCTGTGCGTCGGTGAAGTCCAGTTGCAATTGCATTACCTTGTTGCGCGAAACCACATGCAGGTCGGGCCAGTTCGCGGCGACTTGCCGCTTGTCGGCGGCGAGGGAATCGGAGAGATCGATCACGAGCGCCTGAGGCTGCGCCTGAGTGTCGATCAGCACGTCGACTACGCGGCCCATCCGCGCGCCGTTTTTCTGCAAGACAGTGGAGTCGATGAGTTGAGCGAGCGTCGGCGGAATGTCGTTGACCGAGCCCGGTCTCGCCGATGCGTCCTGAGCTTTTACCTTTGCCACGTTCGACGCACCGTTGCTGCCGGGCATTGGCAGTGCGAACGTGATGGGCGCTTTTTTCGTGGCCGGATTGAAACGGAACGCGGTCCAGGGGAAGGTCACCTTGCGGTCTCCCACACCCAGGAAACCCGACAGATTCACGATCATGATCTTCGGTTTACCGGTGGCATCGGCGTACATGTCCACCGCGCGGCCGACCACCTTGCCGTCTGGTCGCTGGATCTCGCTGTCGAGCAAACCGCGGATTTGCTCGTGCTGCATAATGCGCGTGGTAAGCGGCGGCGGTGTGGGCGGCGCTTTTTCCTCGACGGGCGGCGGAGGAGGCGGCGGTTTTTTCGGCACGAACATACGCCGTTTGGGCGCGGGGTGAGGCACTTTGGGCTCGACCGGGGGTTGCGTGACCACCGGCGCCGATGCCGGCACTTCTTCCGGTTCCACGACTTCCGGCTCGCTCGCCGGCTGCGGCGTCGACAAGTCGACGATCGGCGCGGGTGCTTGATGCGGGAACAGGCTGCATCCCGACATGACCGCCAGGACAAGGAGAATTGCAAGCGTTCGGGCCACTGTTTGCCAGTGCCATTCGTACGCTCGAAGCGGGAAACCGCCACTCATCACAAGGGCTCCATGTTGCAGGACTGCCTTCAGTAAATTCGTGCGCCGTCGCGCGGGTTATCGACGGTGTTTGGGGTTGGGGGCGGTCGATCAGGAACGTGAGGATCGGACGACCGTCGCGCGAGAGCGGCTGCGCTGGTGTCGTCCGGCTTCGCTCAAACGCCCGGCGGACGCGACTTCGCCCCAGTCGCCTGCGCCAGCCGCGCGACGGTATCGGGCGTGCCCATCTTCGCGGCGGCGGCGCGTGCGGTGAAGCCGTTCGCGTCCTTCGCGTCGGGGTTCGCGCCTTTCTCGATCAGGAATTCAACCATCTCCAGGCGATTGAGCATGGCCGCAATCATCAACGCGGTACGTCCGTCCGGCTATGCCCCTTCCACGTCCGCGCCATGTTCCAGCAACGTTTCGATGACCGGCTTGTAACCCTTGAACGCTGCGCCTGCAATCGGGGTCTGGCCGTTGTCGTTGCGCAAGTTCAGCGGCAGGCCTTTATGCAGCAAGGTTTCGAGCATGGTGGCGTCGCCGCGGCGGGCTACGTCGAAGACCTCGCTCGCGAAATCGATGAGATCGTCGCTCAAGGGTTCCGGGCTCTGACCGGGCTTGTCGATGGGTGAATCGGGTTGCATGGGAGGCTCCATTAGGATTGCATGGACGGGTGCGACCGCTATTCGATGCCGGGATTGATGCGGCACGCCGGGTTGGGCGATGTTCGGTTGGTACTGCGTGCAGCGTTCGATTGGCGTTCGAGGTCAGGCGGTGTGTTCGGTTCCATTCGGCAGCGGTCTTGCGGTCGTTCGCAGTTTCTATCCGTGTTTCAGGATACACAGGTTTGGCGACAGGCCGCACTGGGATAGCAGGATTCGCGCTTTCTCCGGTCAACCTTGCTTCCTGTCGTAACAGCGTGTCCGGGCGTCACGGTCACCGGTCCCGTGCCCGCCACCAGCGGGTCGAGAATGCGTTCGTCGTAGAGCACGTCGGCGTCCATCAGCAGCACGTCGCCGCCGCAGGTCAAAGCTTCGGCCGCCGTGTGCACGGACAGCACGCTGCCGAGCGAAAACTCGCGGTTCACGACCACTTCCGTATGCGGTTTCCAGTCGATCGCGGCGAGCTCCGCTTCCACCTGTTCATGCTTGAAGCCGAGCACAAAGACGATTTCGTCAACGCCGACCGTCTTCATCAGTTGGAGATGGCGTTCGAGCAGCGATGACTCGCCGAAACGCAGCAGGCACTTCGGCTTTTGCTGCCCTTCCGGCTGAACCAGGCGCAAACCCATCCCGGCGGCAGGAATAATTGCGCGCATGTTGATCCTATCGGTGTGCTTTATTCGATTTCCGGCACGCGCGCGAGACGACGGCGCTGCCAGTCCTTTTCAGCGAAATGCAGATAAACGATACCCGGCAGGCCGAGCAGTAACTCCCGCGCGCTTGGCTAACGAAAGCACGAGCACGGCCTTCGGCAGCAAACCGATCAAGCGCGCTTCTTTGAAAAGCGGGCGGCAAATTGCGAAGATTACTTGTGCGACAGATTGCATCGTCGTGCCTGACGGTGATGACCGCCGCGGCGTCCCGCGCCCGCATGCCGTGCTGTGACAGGGGTAACGCACATTAGCATGGGCGCTCCGATCTGCCCCGCCGGCATCATCAGGCTGTTCACCGACTCGCCGGTCCAGCGCGCGAGCAGCGCGTCGCGGAAGCTCACATCGCGTTCATGGCGGAGAAAGAGCGTTTCGATAGCCAGCGCGTCGATCACGACAGGCAGCAGGTGGAACGCCGCCACCGCGAGCAGGCCCCAGCCCGCAGCCGCGAGCGCGGTCGCGACGGAACCGAAGCCCTGCCAGCTGAGCAGCGCGATGAACAACACCACGCCGAGCAACAGGAGGACCGTTCCGGCGCGGCTCATGCGGCGCCGTTCTTCCCGCCTTTGCGGCGGAAAACCTACCCGAAGCCGAAGTACGCGATCGAGTCTTTCACGTTCGAGATGAAACGCTGCCACGGCCGCATGTTCGGATTCGTGACATACTCGAATGTCAGCGACACGCGGAATTCATTCGCGCGAGCCGGCGTGATGCGATGACGCAGCTTGTCGCCATCGAAGAAAACGAGGCCGCCCGGCGGGATCTGCACCAAACCCGGCTGATCGGGAATCTCCGGCGTTACGGGTATGCAACTCGTACTCGGACGGCACGACGAGCCGTCCATCTCGCCCAGCAGCAGCGTGTAGCGGCGGCCTTCGTAGTACGACGTATCGTAGTGCCAGCCGATATGGTCACCCGCCTTCGTATAGTATAACAGCGCGTACGCGTATGGGTCGTCCGTCGGCGGGCGACTCCTGGAGCGTGTCGCCACTGATTTTCTCCAGCCAACTGATCAGCGCCGGCGACCGGTACAACTCGGCAATGAACGGCGCGAGTTTGTCGATCGCGTGGCGGCTCACACTGCCGCCCTGCTTGTGTCCCGGCAGGTAATTTGCGGTTGATGGTAGGCCGGCGTGGACGGCCGCGACCAGCTTCTCGGTGAATTCGCGCGGCAGAAAGTCGCCCAGGTACAGGAAAGCACCCTGGTTATCGAACGTTTCGTGCAGCTCCGCGGTCTGGCGCTCAGGAGACAGGCGCTGGAGATGCGCGGCCAAGGTTTCATCGAGAGCGTGAAGGCTCTTGCGCTCAGCGGACTTGCCGCCAACCGCACGAGGGAGATAAGGAATCGACCGATGAATTCATTGAACAAACAGCCTGCAAATCTTGACCGTCGGCGTCTTTGGCGCGCGCCGTGGCCTGGGCGAAACGCCGGAGCGCGCGCTGATAGTCCACGACGACCCACACGGCAAACAACGGGGCGCCAATGGAGGCCGGCCACCAGGAACAGCGTCGCCGTTGAGCAGCGTCACTACCGGCAAGCAAGATACAGACGTCTCTTCGGTCTCGAAACCTGCCATGGAGGCCTGCTTCGTGCCGCTCTTGCCAGCTCTCTATTGACCCAATTCGCATCCGCAGGAAGAAGATCAGCGCGACGGCGACACCCGCAATCCCGCCAAGCCACTCAGCCGGTACGATCATGGACGGATGATGCGCGCTCACATAGAACCCGAGACCGACGAACAGCAGCACGGTCACCACGGAATCGCACGCGAGGTCGTAAAAATGACCGATTTTGCTCGATTGCCCGCTGATTCGCGCGAGCTCACCGTCGGTGTGATCGACGAAATTGGAGAACGCGATCTGCAAAGCACCCAAACTGCACAACCAGAAGCTGCCGACCGACAGGTAATAAAAGAAAGCGCCGGCAATGCCGATCAGCAAGCGCAGAGTGGTCAGGTGATTCGGTGTAATCGAGGTGCCGACGAGCGGTGTAACGGGCCGCCGGGCGAGCCGCGCATCCCAGGTTGCGGGCTCAGGAAGCGTATGTGGTTGGGCGTTGCGGGGTTTGTTCATCCTCGGAATATATCTCGTTTCGAATTTAATTGCATATAAAAGGGCGCTGTGCCACACGCATGTACTGTAAGAATGCTGTTTTTTGTCCGGAATCCGAGTGTTTCGCAAACCGTTTCGCTGCCGCCTCACAGACCGCTCACAGACTATTTCGCAAACTGCAACGGAGGCAGCGACCGAATCAGTCTGCCGGCCTTCGCAACGGTAAATATTTCTCGACTTGAGCTGGAGGCCGAGTCTGCTCGCGGGCTACTGCACGGGTACCGGTGCCGGAACAGGCGCTGGGGTGGCGACCTTCTCATTCGTCCCTACTGTAACCGGCGCTTCATTCCCGACACCGCCTGTCTTGTCGAGCGGAATCTTCACTGTGCGCACCGTACCGTTGCCCAGCGGAAAATCCGCGAGCGCGCTGCGGATCAGATAGGGCATGGCCCGGACCAGCGACGATTCGCCACCTGAATTGCTCGCGGTCACTTTGTACACCTCACGCCCGCTCTCACGTTCGGTCATGCGGATCTGCAGCGAGTGGACGAAGATTGGGTAGCTTTGGTCGACATACCCCGTCGGCCCCATATTTATCCCACGCTCCCCACCCTCCGTATCCGCCTCAGCCGTAAGGCCGGGCCGACCATACCAGCCGCCGTACATCGGCCACGGATCGTAGTAGACGGGCTGCCGCACCGTGACCATGTCACCGCGAATCGAATAAGACAATTCCACGCGATAGTTCGCGCTGGCGTCGGGAACCTGCTTGAAAGAATGGGGAGCGAGCTCGTTCGCGGCGAGCGCTTCGTACGTCTTCTGTTCAATGCTGTTTTGCTGCTGCGCCGAGCGAACGAACGCGTAGGTCCGCGTGGCGTCGGTGGCGTCGGTCCCGAACCAGTCAGAGAACGCCGCAACTTGCGTCTGAACGTAGGTCGTACAGCTTCCGAGCAACGCGAAACCCGCTATCAGCGCCACGCGCACCGCACCCTTCCACTCCTCGTACAACCGTCCTAACGTCATGGTCGACCTCATTGTCTTGTTGATTTTCATTGCGATGTTGTTTGTAAAACAGCAACCGTGAAGTGTCGCATGCACTGCACGAAAACTGCCTGACTCCACCTGTTTAAAGACCGTCGCAGGCAGTTGAAGTTCGGGAAACAGGCCATTCGGCCGACCCCGAATCGAGCGCAAGATCCCTCGAGCCTTTGTACAATGACCCGACACCAGGCCGCCTGGAAAATAAAGGCACCCGCTCAAATCAATCAGAACCGTCATGTCCAACTCGACCGCACTTGCCGTAATCCGCCGCGCCGACTACACGCCGCCCGCATTCCTGATTGACACCGTCGCGCTCGAATTCGACCTCGTCCCCGAACGCACGGTGGTTCGCAACACCATGCGGCTGCGCCGCAATCCGGACGCCGCGCCTGCGGCTACCCTGGAGCTGATGGGCGAGCAGATGGAGTTCATCAGCGCAACGCTGGACGGGCGCCCGCATGCGGATGTCCGCGTTACTGAGAACGGTTTGTCGGTGAGCAATATTCCCGACGCGTTTGAATTGACTCTGAAAAGCAGGTGCAATCCGGGTGAGAACACAAGCTTGTCGGGCCTGTACGTATCCGGCGGCAATTTCTTTACGCAATGCGAGGCCGAAGGCTTCCGGCGCATCACGTATTTCCTTGACCGCCCCGATGTCATGGCCACGTACACGGTCACGCTGTGGGCGGACAGGGCCGCCTACCCGGTGTTGTTGTCGAACGGCAACCTGATTGAGGAAGGCGATCTGGAAGACGGCCGGCACTTCGCACGCTGGGAAGACCCGTTCAAGAAACCAAGCTACCTGTTCGCGCTGGTGGCCGGCAAGCTGGTAAAGCTCGAGCAGCGCGTGAAGACCGGCTCGGGCAAGGAAAAACTGCTGCAGGTCTGGGTGGAACCTCACGATCTCGACAAGACCCAGCACGCCATGAATTCGCTGGTTCATTCCATCGAATGGGACGAACGCCGCTTTGGGCTCGAGCTCGATCTGGACCGCTTCATGATTGTCGCGGTGAGCGACTTTAACATGGGCGCGATGGAAAACAAGGGCTTGAACATCTTCAACACGAAGTACGTGCTCGCGAATCCTGAAACGGCGACGGACGTGGATTTCAGCAACATTGAAGCCGTGGTCGGCCATGAGTACTTCCACAACTGGACGGGCAACCGCGTGACCTGCCGCGACTGGTTCCAGTTGAGCCTGAAGGAAGGCCTGACCGTGTTCCGCGACCAGGAATTTTCCGCCGACATGGCCGCCGGGCTCGAACCGGGCGCGGCCAGCGACGCGGCGCGCGCGACCAAAAGGATTGACGACGTCCGTATGCTGCGCCAGATGCAGTTCGCCGAGGACGTAGGTCCGATGGCGCACCCGGTGCGTCCGGAAAGCTACGTGGAGATCAACAATTTCTACACGATGACCGTCTATGAAAAAGGCTCGGAAATCGTGCGCATGTATCAGACGCTGCTCGGCCGCGACGGCTTCCGGCGCGGCATGGACCTGTATTTCCAGCGCCACGATGGCCAGGCCGTCACTTGCGACGACTTCCGTCACGCAATGGCTGACGCGAACGGCCGCGACCTGGCGCAATTCGAGCGCTGGTACAGCCAGGCTGGCACGCCCCGGATCACGGTAAGCACGCGCTACGACGCCGCCACGAAGCGTTATGCGCTGACGCTCACACAAGGCTATGGCGAGGCATCCGAGGCGGCACGCGCGACCCAGAAGGGGCCGCTGCTGATTCCTTTCTCGGTTGCCCTGCTCGGCAAGAGCGGCGCCGACTTGCCGCTGAAACTTGAAGGTGAGAAAGAGGCACAAGGCACCACGCGCGTTCTGGAATTCACGGAACAGGAACAAACCTTCACGTTCACCGAAGTCGCTGAAGAGCCGTTGCCTTCGTTGTTGCGCAACTTCTCGGCGCCGGTAGTGGTGGACTACGACTACACCAACGAACAACTGACCTTCCTGCTTGCTCACGACAGCGACCCGTTCAACCGGTGGGAAGCCGGGCAGCGCCTTGCTACGCGCGAACTGCTGCTTGCGCTGGCAGATCGGGCATCGAAGGGTGAAGAACTGACGCTCGACGACCAGGTGGTATCCGCGTTTGCCCAGATGCTCGACGACAGCACGCTTACCCCGGCATTCCAGGAACTGGCGCTGATGTTGCCGTCCGAGGGATATCTTGCAAAACAGATGGCGGTGTCGGACCCCGCCGCCGTCCACGCGGCTCGCGTGTTCGTTAGCCGCCGCCTCGCGACGGGTTTGCGCGACCGGTGGCTCGCCGTATACGAAGCGAACCGCACACCGGGCGAATATCGCGCGACGCCGGACGACGCCGGCAAACGCGGCCTGAAGAATCTCGCCCTCGCCTACCTGAGCCAGCTCGACGATCCCACCCGCGCCATCGAACTGGCGAGCGCCCAGTACGACGCCGCGAACAACATGACCGACCGGTCGGCTGCGTTGTCCGCGCTGCTGACGGCGGGCGCCTCAGGTTCCGTCGATACCACCGTCGCCGACGCCACGCTCAGCGACTTCTATCAACGCTTCGAGAAAGAGCCGCTTGTCATCGACAAATGGTTCGAGCTGCAGGCCACGCAACGCGGCGGCCCGAAGCGCAATGTGCTCGACATCGTGCGCAAGCTGATGGAACACCCGGCGTTCACGTTGAAAAATCCGAATCGCGCCCGCTCGCTGATTTTCAGTTTCTGCGGCGCGAACCCGGCGCAATTCCACGCCGCCGACGGTTCCGGGTACGCGTTCTGGGCCGAACAGGTTGTTGCGCTTGACGCAATGAATCCTCAGGTGGCTGCACGCCTCGCACGTACGCTCGAGCAATGGCGCCGGTACATGCCGGCCTTGAGCGAGAAAGCGCACGCGGCGCTGGAACAGGTGGCTTCGAAAGTTAAATCGCGCGATGTGCGCGAGATCGTGGAAAAAGCGCTGGGCTGAGGGTTCAATCGTTTATCCCGGCTGACGGAAACCGGCGCTGCGGCGCCGGTTTTTTATGCGAGGACGTGTCGAAAACCAGCCGGTACCCGTCTCGCAGCAATCCGTTAAACGTGCGCCACATTCCTGTGACATCGGGAGACACATTCCGAGCGGATAGAATCTGGGGCATTCGTCTAACGCTCCTGGAGCCAACGCAATGTCGACCCCCTCATCCATTTCCGGCCGCACCACGCTGACCAAGTATCTGATCGAGCAGCAGCGGGAACATCAAAACCTTCCCGCCGACTTGCGGCTGTTGATCGAAGTGATCGCACGCGCATGCAAGCAGATCGGCTATCAAGTGAGCAGGGGCGCGTTGGGTGAAGCGCTGGGTACTGCCGGCAGCGAGAACGTTCAAGGTGAAGTGCAGAAGAAACTCGACATCCTGTCGAACGAAATCCTGCTCGAAGCCAACGAATGGGGCGGCAACCTGGCCGCGATGGCGTCGGAGGAAATGGAAAAGATCTTCCCGATTCCGAACCGCTATCCGAAGGGCAACTATTTGCTCACGTTCGATCCGCTCGACGGCTCGTCGAACATCGACGTGAACGTGTCCATCGGCACGATCTTTTCAGTGCTCCGATGCCCGGATGGCATGGAGCCGAGCGAGCAGGCGTTCATGCAGCCGGGCTCGGCGCAGGTTGCGGCCGGTTATGCGGTCTATGGTCCGCAAACTGTGTTCGTGCTGACCACCGGCTACGGCGTGAACTGTTTCACGCTCGACCGCGAACTCGGTTCGTGGGTGCTCACGCATGGCAACATGCAGATCCCCGCCGACACCCGCGAATACGCGATCAACGCATCGAACAGCCGCCATTGGTATAAGCCGATGCAAAAGTATGTAAACGAGCTGAACGAAGGCAAGGACGGTCCGCGCAAGGAAGACTTCAACATGCGCTGGATTGCGTCGATGGTGGCGGATGTGCACCGTATCCTGAACCGCGGCGGCGTGTTCATGTACCCCGCCGACAAACGCACGCCGGATCGCCCTGGCAAACTGCGCCTGCTGTATGAAGCGAACCCGATGGCGTTCATCGTCGAGCAGGCGGGCGGTGCTGCGACGGATGGCGAGCAGCGCATCCTCGACATCGTTTCGACCAACCTGCATCAACGCGTACCGGTGTTCCTCGGATCGAAAAACGAGGTTGAACGTGTGACGCGCTATCACTCGGAAATTAATTGAGCGCAAGGTGTTGCCAAAATCGCCAGAAGGTACTTATGATTCTATCATCATAATGCCGGAATAGCTCAGACGGCTTAGAGCAGCGCATTCGTAATGCGAAGGTCGGGGGTTCGATTCCTCTTTCCGGCACCAACTAGAACTCCCCAGCAGCATCAAGAAGTCCCGAAACCCGCGTCAGTCTTAGACTACGCGGGTTTTTCAATTGTGCGCCGAGCATGCGCAACAGCTTGGGAGTGTAAGTTCCCTGTCCAACCTGATGGTGGTGAAGGACTAGCGAAACGCAAGGGCGTCGTCGCGAGGCGGGGTCTAAAGGAAGCGTGTAGCAAAGCTACGACCTGACGAACAGAAATCGGATGTGAGGCCTACCCAGGCGGACGAACGAGCAATGGACCGCCAAGTCCATAACCATCAAGGGCTGGGGTGGTAAATCCGGC
>LGTG01000162.1 GCA_001190015.1 Candidatus Burkholderia crenata | reverse complement strand
TCAAACTGATTGACACCTGGCCTGCCCTGCGATGGCATCATTAGCTTCCCGGTTTGTTGCGAGCTTCAGCTCCGCGGTCGCCCCATTTAACACCTCCAAATTTCGAGATGTTGCAACGACCGGTTGAATTTGCCACCTACGACTGTACCGGCCGCTGTACCGACGTCCCGTATCTCGGGCGCGAACGCTTGCCGAACGGCGTGCGCTCGTGCTCGGCTCGTGCTCGTATACATGCCGCGAAGAAGCCGGTTTGATTCTCATTTTCCCCGGCCACCCACTGCTCGCCGAGACCACGCCGTTTCCCGCGCTTGGTTCGGTTGGCGACAAAGCCTACAAAACCCGCCGCTTCGGGCGCGAAGTGAAGTGCCATTACACCTTCTGCACGAGAACCTGATGGACATGAACCATCAGTTCCTGCATCGCAAGCAGATGGGTCAGATGAAGGCGCGATCGGTTGGGCGCAGCCGCGGCGATGACTGGGTGGAGTGAACTACACGTTCGCGCGCGAGGAGGGCAAGCAACCCATCGGCGAGGCGCTGGTGTTCAGCCAGAAGCGCGGCACGAAGCCCGACGAGAACACAAGGACGTGATGACGATCCGCACGGAGTATCCGTACCAAACGCTCCGGATCTGCACCAAGGACTAGATGATGGTGATGGACCTGTGGATCGCGTACGTGCCGCTGGACGCCGAGCAGCGCACCAACCGCACGTTTGGCCTGCTGTCCATCCGCCGGCCGAAAATACCGGGTATCTTGGATGCCGCGTGGCCGTTGCTGGTGTGGTTCACCGAGCGTATCTTCAAGGAAGATCGATGGATTGTGGAGCGCGAGCAGGAAGCACATGATCGGCAAGGCGCCGATCTAACCATGAGGTTTTCCCGGTCATCCTCGAACTGCGCAAACTGCTCACTGGATGCGGCGCGCCGGTTCGGGAACCCCCCGACGGAACGGCATATGATACAGCCAATCAGCGACTGACACCTGGCCGATAGTCGTACACGACAAAACGCCGCAGTAACAACGTCTTAGTCAAGACGTCGCAGTCGTGAAGTATTAACCAGAAGAGGTCGACCATCATGGAACCCAACTCAACAGAGAACTCGGTCAAGCCCGTGGTGAAAGAGCCCCCCGAACAGGACCACTTCGATTCCGCCATTAGCCACGTCGACCATTCCTACGCGTCGGACGTCATGGCCGCAGGCGCGGCCAAGGGCATTCTCTATAGCGTGATCGAGACGCTGGGCACGCTTATCGGCGATCCGGATTTGCCGGAGCACGCACGGTCCGGCTATCAGGCGTTGAGAGTGAGCGCGGAAGAGCTGCGCTCGAAAATCGACTAAGCGTTTTAGCTTTGTTTTTGTTTTAGCCTCGAATCGTGCAGCAGAGGTCCCGGCGACGGATTTTTATGTCTCCCATGTTCCAAAGCGTAACGGCTCGGGCAAATAATATAAGGTCAACCACGGAGCACATCATGAGTAAGAGCCAGGACGCGAAGAAAACCGAGAAGAAGGTCGCTGTCAAATCGCCGAAAGAAAAGAAAGAGGCGAAGAAACTGAAGAAGGAGGCGTCCAAGCGGCAATAATGATGGAAGCTGCGGATTGGAAGTGACGCAAGGGCTGCAAATGGGCGTGTTCAAACGTCCGCTCGTTTGATCTTTACCTCACTTCGGCTTCCAGATTTCTGTTTCCCGCAGCACGTTTTTGGTCATCCACGGCCCACTTCAAGCGGGCCGTTTGCATGTGAAGGCACGGGCATTCCCGCTGTCTTTGTCCATGTTTTTGCGCAGCATCGTTCAAAACAGCGATCGCCCGTGAAGGACGGCGATGCTCCGTGCATCGTAAACTTTTATATAGTAATGATTCTCAATAATACCTTTCAATCGGTTTTTGCAGATTGAGACCGCACCTCTGCACACTCTCCATGCAAGATTTTTTCATTCCGGCATCCGTGCTGTTCGCGGTCGCCGGGGCCCTCGCGTTTTATCTCGCCGCGCCGGGCCAGCGCTGGCTGCGCGCTCCGTTGCCGCCGCGGCTTTTCAGGACGCTCGCGGCAATTTCCGGCCTTGCGGCGTTTGTTATCGGCGCGAGCAGGCTGTATCCGGCCACCTCGCTTGCCATTGTGTTCACGGCAGCCATGGCGTGCCTGACTGCGTGTCCGTTATCGGCGTGCTGCTTGAGCGGGTCCAGGTTGGCGGCGCTTGGCGGGTGACACGTTGATCGTGAAGGCAGGGCGGCCTGCGAAAGAGCGCAACACGCTGTCGCGGGACTGGCTGTCAAAGACACTATCCATCAGCCGATGCAGTCTCTCTGAAGGCGAGCCCAGTAGTCGATTCGGTGTAGTCGTCATGTGCTCGAAGGTGAGATCGCCGATGGGAAGATCGCGCACACCGAGCGTTGCCGCGGCTCGCTGCGCGTCATCCCGGCCTGGGCTGCGTCCAGCAGCACCAAGGCCGTGGCCGGCCGAGTACCGTCGACGTAACGTGCGGTCACGAGAATCACCTTGGCGTGGGGTGCGTGGCTGATGTTGTCTTTGTGGTCATCTAGCAGGAGGCCTGCCTGGCCGGCGCTCAGCGTAGTGTGAAGCGCACGGATCTCGATGCCTGTGCCCTTTTTCTGAAATTGCTGTTGCACCCGGCGCGCCGTCCAACAGCTGTGGCAGGAGCACGGCGCGTTGCTCGGAAGTGCCATATTTGAGCAGAGCGCGAATCAATGTGGCCTGAAGCGATCGCCCGCCATAGCAAAGCCGACTGAACGCAGCGTGGAGACGACCGCTTCGAATGCATCGGTGAATGCCTTCCAGCTTTGCCCCCTGCCCCCGTCTTCTCGCCCGACCGGCAGGCGCCAAAGACCAGCTTCGGATAAAGCGCGCCATGCCTCCCAGTGAAACGAATCAGTAGAGTAGATGCCACATACTATTCTGCAATATCCCGAAAGACTTAGGTTCAAGCAGCCGTTGCAACACCATCATTTAGGTTGCGAATATTAACTCTTCAACCGCCTCGGCTGGTGTCTTCCAATCGAGGGCTTTGCGTGGTCTGCAAATAAGCGCGTTCGCAACTGCGTCGAGTTCTCGCTCGGAGTATCGACTAATGTCGGT
>LGTG01000161.1 GCA_001190015.1 Candidatus Burkholderia crenata | reverse complement strand
ATAGATGACGCCAAACAGCCCGTTGAGCCGTTTCAACGCTTCGTTGACCAGCAGTCGAATTGGTCTCAGCGGGTGATCCGCCGGGACGAAATCCTCCAGCTTAACCGTAGTAAACAGAGGTTCTTGCATCTCATCCAATCCGCGCATCGCATCCATCGCCAAAGATTATGAACACGATATCCATAACGCTTGTCCACCAAACCCCGCTTACACGGGACCCAATTTCAACAGCCTGCTAGAGCACAGCGTCTTTTCGCACACCGTTCGATGCGAAGAACCGCTTGAGCCGGACCAGCGCTTCCTGCTGGATCTGGCGCACGCGTTCGCGCGTCAGGCCCATTTCGTCCGCGAGTTCTTCGAGTGTGGCCGGTTCAATGTGGTTCAAGCCGAAACGACGCTCGATAACGTGCCGGTGTTTGTCGGACAGGTGGGAAAGCCACAGCTTCGTCAGCGTTTCCAGTTCGCGATGCTGAACTTCCGAATCAGGCGACTGGCTGGCGTCGTCGGACAGCAGATCAAGCAGGCTGCTCGCCGGGTCGAGATCGAGCGGTGCATCAAGTGACGCCGTGTGTTCGTTGAGCGCAAGGATGTCCGTGATTTCCTCGGGCGTTTTGCCGGTGAGATGCGCGATGTCGTCAATACTCGCACCGCGCCGGTCGGGCGCAATGGCCGCTGTCGAATTCGCCGAGCTTTTTTCGAGATGGTGTTTCGCGCGCAACACCTGATTGAGTTCGCGAATTACGTGCACAGGCAAGCGCACCGTGCGCGCCTGGTTCATGATCGCGCGCTCGATACTCTGCCGGATCCACCACGTGGCATACGTCGAAAACCGGAAACCGCGCGTGGGATCGAATTTTTCGATAGCGTGCATCAAGCCGAGATTACCCTCCTCGATCAGATCGAGCAGCGGCACACCACGATTCAGATAACCCTTCGCGATACTGACGACAAGGCGCAAGTTGCGCTCGATCATCACCTGGCGTGCCTCGAATTCGCCGGCTTTCACCAGCCGCGAATAACGCTGCTCTTCCTCGACGGTCAGTAGCGGCTTCACGCTGATGCGGTTCAGGTAATGCTGGATTGTGTCAGCCGTGAGTTCGGCCTGCAAAATGGACTTTAAGTCGTCGACGTCGGGTATGGAATCAGCCGTACCCTCGGCGGCATCCTTGCCGCTCGCGCCACTGTCTTTGTCTACATCAAGCTCGGCGTCGGCCGTTTCACTTTCAGCCTCGTCTGCATGGCTCGAAGCGCCGTCTTCCACCGTTGTCTGCGTGGGTCGGCTGATTGTCTCAGTCTCGGCTTGCGGCGGGCGGCGCTTCGATTTAGGCATGATGGTTTCGCTTATTGCGGCGGCAAATACTTCAGAGGGTCGACAGGTTTGCCCTGCCGGCGGACTTCGAAATGCAACATCACGCGGTCCGAATCGCTGTTGCCCATCTCGGCGATTTTCTGCCATTTTGTCACCGCGTCTCCCTCTTTTACCATCAAAGCACTGTTATGTGCGTACGCGGTAAGAAAAGTTGCGTCGTGCTTGATGATGATGAGATTGCCGTATCCGCGTAGACCGTTGCCGGAGTAGACGACCCGTCCATCGGCCGCCGCATTGACCGGATCTCCGGCTGCACCGCCAATGTTCAAGCCTTTGTTTTTCGCGTCGTCGAACGTGCCGAGAATCGGTCCGCTCGCCGGCCAGATGAACGCCGGCTGTGCAGCCGGAACCGCGGCCGCACCGTTGTCGACGCCCACGCCCGCGCCCGGCGGCTGCGTCATGGCCAGTCCAGGCGCCGCTGTGCCCGGTATTGCCCCCATGCCGGACAACGTGCCGTAATTCGGCGCAGGCGGCATGCCGCCATTCGTGTCCGATGCAGCCGAAGGATTCGCGCCGTACGTGTTATTCAGCGGCTGGGCTTGCACCCCGCCGCCGACAATCGGAGCGGTAGAAACGCCCGGTGTGGCCGCCGCGAGATTGGCGCCCGGGGGTGCCACGCGCAGTAACTGGTCGACTTCGATCTGGTTCGGGTTCGTCATGTTGTTCCACGACGCAATATCCAGATAATTCTGGCCGTTTTCCAGTGCGATCCGGTATAGGGTGTCACCCGGCTTCACCCGGTAGTAACCCGGCGGCGGTGGACCCGGCGGCAACACGGCTCCATCCTGAGCGGCTTGCGTACCAATTGCGGATCCGGTCTGGTTCACGACAGGCGTCTGGTCCATCCGGGTCACGCAGGCGGCCAGCGCGCACAGCGCCACCACGCATACACCGCGCTGAACCGCTATCAGACCGGGGTTCGCGCTCACTTCTCGTTTAGCACGCAACATACTCATCGGTGTTAAATCACTCCGGATTTTAAGGGTACAAAGAAAACCCGATCGAGCTGCGACTCGCGCCATTGAGTGGGCGAAACGCGCTCGACGAGCGTCAGTATTTGCGCTTGCGCCGTCTGGGACCCGACGGGCGCAACAAGTCTGCCGCCTACAGCGAGTTGATCGAGCAACGCCTGCGGAACGTCGAGTCCGGCCAAGCAATCACAATGGCATCGAACGGCGCGACCGCCGGCAGTCCGAGACGGCCATCGCCGTAATGCAGGCGGATGTTCGGCACGCGTAATGGCCGCAGGTTCAGCTTTGCACGTTCGGATAACGGCCGGATACGTTCGATGGAATACACGTCGGTTGCCACCTGCGACAGCACGGCCGCCTGATACCCGCAGCCCGTGCCGATTTCCAGCACATTCTTGAGCGGACGCCCGGCCGCGACCAGTTCGATCATCCGCGCGACCACCGACGGCTTCGAGATGGTCTGATGATGACCGATCGGCAGCGCAGCATCCTCATAAGCCTGCGCGGCAAGACCGGGATCGACGAACATATGCCGCGGCACCGCGGCCATGGTGGCAAGCACACGGGCGTTCGTAATGCCATTCGCCCGCCATTCGCCCGCAGCCGTTCGACCATGCGGTCACGCACTCGTTCCGATGTCAGCGCATGCGTGCTTGGCTGCCCCGTCTGGGACACAGCCTTTCGAACGGCGTTCGGCCTGACCTCGGGCTGTGGCGCCGGTGACTTTGCCGGTTGTGCCTTCGCATCCGGCTTCAAATGTGTCTTTAACTTTGGCTGAAGATCGCGCGTTTCGTTCGGACGCACGCCCGAACGCCGCGCGCCGGGCTGGTGATGCGCGACGACCGTGGAAGGTTTCGACGCTGCATGCAATCTTGCCGACGAGCGATGCAGATCGCCCGTTGATGCAGCCGGACTTCTCGCCACGCCGCGCGCCGCCGTGTTACCCGCGAGCGCAATTGATTCAGGTTCCGCCGCCGTACTCGCGTTCATGCCGGAATGCGTGCCGTTAGCCGGTTTTACTGTCTTGCCGCCCACCAGTTTCGGAGCGGCTGCAGCGGCTTTGTGAATAGCTGACGCAGGTTTCAAACCACCGCCTGAAATGGCCTTCAATGCTGGTTTCAAGCCCGTCTTGGTTCCCGCATCGGGACGCGCAGTCGCCTTGCGCGGCCCGCGCACCAGATCGGCGAGTGCCAGCGGAAAGCGTTTCGCGCGGTCGTCCGTCATGAACTGCGGCTCCGCGCCTCGGCCCACTCGCGCGTGGTAGGCAGCAGCTTGGTGTGAGTCAGATCAAGTTGCAGCGGCGTGATGGAGATATGCCCGTTCGCCACCGCGTGGAAATCTGTGCCTTCGCTCGCATCGAGCGCGTCACCGGACGGCCCGATCCACCAGATCGGATTGCCGCGCGGGTCGATTTGCCGAATGACCGGCTGCGATGGATGACGTTTGCCGAGCCGTGTAATGCGCCACTCGCCCATCTCGTCATACGGCAGACTCGGAATGTTCACATTGAGCAGCGGATGGCCGGGCATGGGGTGCGCGAGATAGTGCGCGACGATGCCCGCTGCCACCCGCGCCGCGTCTTCCAGATGCAGCCAGTCGCGCCCGACCAGCGAAAACGCGATGGCTGGCACGCCGAACATGAACCCTTCCGTGGCGGCGGCGACAGTGCCGGAATACAGCGTGTCCTCGCCCATGTTCTGGCCGTTGTTGATACCCGATACCACCAGGTCCGGCTGCTCGGCCAGCATGCCCGTCAGTGCGATGTGCACCGAGTCCGTTGGCGTGCCGGTCACATAGTTGAAACCATTCGCCGCCGTGTGAATGGTGAGCGGGCGCGACAGCGTCAGTGAGTTCGAAGCGCCGCTGCAGTTTTGCTCGGGCGCCATCACCGTCACTTCTCCAAGCGGCTGCATGGCCGCATGCAGCACGTTGAGACCACGCGCCAGATAACCGTCGTCGTTACTGAGTAGGATTCGCATCCGACGATTGTAACCGAGGAAGGAAGGCCCGCGGATCGCCCTCGGGGCACTTTGCTGCGGCGCGTGGCAATAAATATGATTTGCATGCGTTTTATAGACCTTTCGGCCAACGCGGCAGAGGCAGGTGCACACTCGCGCAGCCGTGATCTACACTCCCAGATCACGATAATTTCACCCGGAGACACCATGCGCGCCATTCGATGCAACCATTACGGACCACCGAAGTCCCTTGTCCTGGAAACGCTGCCCGATCTCCAGCCCGGGGCCAGCTAGGTAGTGATCGACGTACGCGCCGCCAGCGTGAATTTCCCTGATGTGCTCGTGATCCAGAACAAGTACCAGATGAAACCCGAATTGCCGTTCACGTCGGGCTCCGAATTCGCCGGCGTGGTGCGGGCCGTGGGTCCGGACGTCAAGCGGCTGAAGATCGGCATGCGGGTCGCCGCGTACACGGCGCAAAGCGCGTTCGCCGAGCAGACGCTAGCAAGCGAGGCAGCATGTATGCCATTGCCCGAAGACATCGACTTCGCCAGCGCTGCCGCCATTACGCTTGCGTACGGCACGTCGCACCACGCCGTGATCGACCGGGGTGCGCTGAAGGCCGGCGAAACCATGCTCGTGCTGGGCGCGGCGGATGGCGTGGGGTTGGCAGCGGTGGAAATTGGCAAGGTGCTCGGCGCCCCTGTGATTGCGACGGCATCGAGTCCGGAAAAGCTCGCGTTATGCTGGAACATGGCGCGGACGCCATCATTGACTACACGAGTGAAAACCTGCGCGAACGGATCAAGGCGCTGACGGACGGGAACGGGCCCGACGTCATCTACGACCCGGTCGGCGGCGAGTACGCGGAACCGGCTTTTCACAGCATCGGGTGGCGCGGCCGGTATCTTGTGGTCGGGTTTGCGAATGGCGAAATTCCGAAGCTGCCGTTCAACCTCGCGCTGCTGAAAGGCGCGAGTATTGTCGGCGTGTTCTGGGGTCAGCATATCCAGCGCGAACCCGACCTGGCGAGCGCCGCGTTGCAGCAGATTTTCGGCTGGATCAAGGACGGCCGGGTACGGCCGCACGTCACGAAGCGCTACGCTCTTGAACAGACCGCCGCGGCATTGAACGACATGGCGAGCCGGCGCGTGTCCGGGAAAATTGTGATTGAACCTTGATAAGCTGTAAGGCGGTAAAGGACGGCTGCGCGCACGAACAACGTTTCTCGAGTTGCCCGCCGCCCTTCGCATCTTTTCAATATCGCCAGTGCACGGCGGCCGCTTCATCAGGCGGCGCCCAACGAAGGTCACGCAATCCCGCCAAGCACCAGAGTGCCGGCGAGCATGGTGTCGATGTCGAAGGTAGCTTCAGCTTGCAGGATCAGGTGACCGACCCCGGGCGCCGAGTTCTATATTCGGCGAATTGCCAAGGCGCACAGGATTAAATCGCGTTGTTCGCGCGCAGCCGCGCAATCTCATCAGCGTCATAGCCGAGCGATTGCAGGACTTCATCCATGTGTTCACCGAATTGCGGGCCAAGCCAGCGTGTCTCGCCGGGCGTCTCCGACAACTTTGGCGTAACGTTCGGCAGCGCGATATCCCGGCCGTCCTGCCAGGGAAAATGCTGGATCATCTACCGTGCGATTGTATTGCGGATCGGTGAACATATCGGCGACGCTGTAAATGCGGCCTGCGGGCACATCCGCGGCGTTCAGCACGGCGAGCGCCTCGTCTATGGAGCGTGTGCAAAGCCACACGCGGATTGCGTCGTCGATTTCCCGCGTGCGCGGCACGCGTCTGTCATTCGATGCCAGCGTGGGATCGTTACCCAGGTCTTCACGGTCGATAGCGAGCATCAACCGCTTGAAGATCGGATCGCTGTTGCCGCCAATCACGATACTGCCGTCGCGGCACGGAACTTATTCGACGGCACAATGCCCGGCAGCGACGCCCCCGTGCGCTCTCGTACCATCCCATACACGCCATATTCGGGAACGACGCTTTCCATCATGTTGAAAACAGCTTCGTACAGTGCGACATCGACT
This sequence comes from Candidatus Burkholderia crenata, assembly GCA_001190015.1. GTDB lineage: Bacteria > Pseudomonadota > Gammaproteobacteria > Burkholderiales > Burkholderiaceae > Caballeronia > Caballeronia crenata. The sequence continues at coordinate 2,066 of LGTG01000161.1, read as the reverse complement.
ACTTGTCCCTTGCCGCCGTTCGCTTGCCGATAGTGCAGCGCCATCAAAGCGCCGATCACGCCATGCAGTGCGGCAATGAAGTCGCCGACGGAAATGCCGATGCGCGGCGGAGGCAAGTCCGGATAACCGGTGATGTGACGCAATCCGCGCCCATCGATTCGGCGATGGCGCCGAATCCCGGCCGGTCGCGATACGGCCCGGTCTGCCCTTAGCCCGACAGACGCACCATCACGAAGCCGGTGTTCTCGGTGGATAACACTTCATAGTCAAGCCCGAGTTTCTCGAGCAAACTCGGCCGGAAATTCTCGACGACGATATCAGCCTGCTTCGCCAGCCACCGTACGATTTCCTTGCCTTCGGGGGATTTAGGATTAACCTTAACCGTTACCAACTTTTTATTGCGTGCCTGGATGGCCCACCATAGCGATGTTCCGCCCACTTCCGGATACAGCTTGCGCCATTTGCGCAGCGGATCGCCGCCGTTCGGATCTTCGATCTTGATCACGTCGGCGCCGAACTCACCCATGAAGCGCAGCGAACCGTCGGCCAGCGTGCCGTTGAACAATTCCGCCGGACGTACCCACAGGCCATGATCGTGCGGCCAGAGATGTTCATAGACGATCATCGACTTTCGGTCTCTGAATGCCGCGCCACACCGATCACGCGATATAAACCGCCCTTGTAATGCCGGTACGTGGCGAGCGCCAATGCTTCTGCTTCGGTCATGTCATTGCCTTGTTGCGGTGTAACTGACGTCTGCAAACTGCTGTCTACACGGAGCGCCGGTCGAGCATTGCGCGCGCGAGGCGCGTTACCTTCAGGCCCTTCGACTTGAGCGTCTGCGCGAGGTAATGCACGGTCGCCTCACCCTCGTTCGTGAAGTTCGTGGCGAGCACGATTTCCTTTACGAACCCGTCGGTGGCGCGCTGGATCAGGCGATCGAAATGGATCTCTTTCGGCCCGATACCGTCTAGCGGACTCAACCGTCCCATCAGCACGAAATACAGTCCGCGATATGTCAAGGTCTGTTCGAACATGATCTGGTCGGCAGGCGTTTCGACCACGCAGAGCAGTTCAGGATCGCTGCAGACTTCACAGATCGCCTCGGTGAACGTGTTGCACTTCTCGCAGTGTTGCAGATGCTCGGTCGCGAACATCAGGGAGCGGCCGAGTTTTTCGGCGCCAGGCCGGTCATGCTGTATCAGGTGATAGGCCATGCGTTGCGCCGACTTGGGACCCACGCCCGGCAGCGCGCGCAGCGCTTCGATGAGTGCCGACAAGGCAAGAAGGTTGTTTCATGCGCTTGGGACCCTATGCTCTGAGGGTTGAGGTGTTTAGAACGGCAGCTTGAAACCCGGCGGCATAGGCATACCGGCCGTCATGCCGCTCATCTTTTCTTGCGTGGTGGCTTCGGCTTTGCGCACGGCGTCGTTGAAGGCAGCGGCGACGAGGTCTTCCAGCATGTCCTTGTCGTCGGCGAGCAGGCTCGGGTCGATCGACACGCGGCGGACATCGTTCTTGCACGTCATAGTCACCTTCACGAGACCGGCGCCGGATTGTCCTTCCACTTCGACCAGGGCGAGTTCGTCCTGCATCTGCTGAGCTTGCTTCATCAAGCCGGCGAGTTGGTTCTTCATCATGGTCGGGCTCCTTGCTTGAAATGAGGTAGAGAGAATGAATGCGTGCCGCGCGGTTCGGTATCAGCTCGGGTCCGCGCTAGCTGTGAAGGGGTGATGGTTGTGCCTTGCTTAGGTTCAAGCAGTCGTTGCAACACCATCATTTAGGTTGCGAATATTAACTCTTCAAACGCCTCGGCTGGTGTCTTCCAATCGAGGGCTTTGCGTGGTCTGCAATTAAGCGCCTTCGCAACTGCGTCGAGTTCTCGCTCGGAGTATCGACTAATGTCGGTGCCTTTTGTGAACGGCGGTCAGAAAGCGACGCCAGATGGCGGCGTCGATCAGAAATGCGAAACGATCTTGTTCTGCAGAACGGTCTTTTGACGACCAGCAGAGGTGCCGATAAGCAGGAGCCCGAAGGGCGAGTGCAGGCGCGCCCGGTGCAGCTCG
>LGTG01000160.1 GCA_001190015.1 Candidatus Burkholderia crenata | reverse complement strand
CCCAACTGGGTGGCTATCTGGCCCGAGCCAATGATCCTCCTCCGGGCAATATCGTTGTCTGGCGAGGATTGGTAAGGCTTACAGATATCCTGCTCTCGGTTTCGGACTCGCCGAAAAATATGGGTAATTGCAAGAGTACGACCGGCAACACACCGGCCAGTTCGCCGACTGCAACCAGTTGGCAATACAGCGCGTTGAAGCAGGTCGGATGACGTGCGAGGGCTTCCAAGAATGCGACGCCCTGCGTGATATCACGTGCAACTGAGCCCACGATGCGCGGCAGGTCACCGCACGAAGGGGTGTCTGCGATGAGCTCCAGACACGGCGCGAGCGGCAAGCCGGCGAGTTGGCGGGTGAATAGCGTGACGTCGGTGGCACGTGCTTTGGGCGGCGGGGCCGAGCCGAGCGCGGTGATCTCGAGCACCCTAACACCGTTGCGCTTTAGCGCAGCACGCGCACTGGTTGAGTCCGCGGCTTATCGTCCTGCCACGTTTGTCCGCACCGTTTGCGTCAACGCCTCGCCAGCCAAAGCGCGTATCGAAGGACAGCTGGCTCACGCTCATGTGAGTTCCGTGGCGTCGGCGGTTTCCACTACGCTTGTCACGCCTTCGCGTACGCGTGCGAACGCAGCATCGCGCAGACTTAGCATGCCCTCGCTTTGCGCTTACCGGGTGACAGTGTGCGTGGCGGTACGTGCGACGATCAGTTCGCGTAGGGAATCGGAGACGGGCATCAGTTGATGCACACCCACTCGCCTGCGATAACCAATGCCATGACACGCCGCGCAGCCACGCGGCTCATAGGGCCTGAAACCCGGCTCGAACTCCAGCTCCGAAGGCATGCGACACGCTTGGCAAAGACGCCGCACCAGTCGCTGCGCCGTGATGAGCCTCAGCGCCGACGCCAGGTTGTACGGTGCAATGCCGATATCGATCAGTCTTGGGCAGCGGGCGAGTCGTTTGTATGCAACGTGGAGAGCACGAGATGGCCGGTTTGTGAGGTCTTTACGGCGACGTCGGCGGTTTCGGCGTCGCGGATCTCGCCCACCATGATCACGTCCGGATCCTGTCGCATGAATGCGCGCAGCGCGACTGCGAAAGTGAGGCCTACCTTGTCGCGGACGCTGACCTAATTGATACCCGCAAGCTGGATCTCTGCGGGATCTTCGACTGAACAGACATTGCGCGACTCCGCGTTGAGCATCTGCAGAAAGCAGTACAGCGACAGGGTTTTGCCGCTTCCGGTGGGACCGGTGACCAGCACAAGTCCGTGCGGCATGGATCGCGGCTTCTATGGTCTTCTGCTGGTCGGGGGTGAGCCCTAGCGCCGCCAGCGATAAATCGGCCGACAGCGACTCCAGCCAACGCAATACGAGTTTTTCACCGAACAAGACCGGCAGCGAATTTACGCGATAGTCCTCTGGGTTCCCGTTTGCCAGCAGCAACCGCAAACGCCCGTCTTGTGGCACGCGCCGCTCGGCAATGTCCATGTGCGCCAACACCTTGATACGCGTGGTGAATGCGTCGCGTAGATGAGGCGGGGGTTTGAGAAAGACGTGCAGTGCGCCATCAATACGCAACCGTATGCGCCACTCGTGTTCGCTCGGTTCCACGTGGATATCGGAGGCGCCGCGCGCCGCTGCTTCACGCAGAGTATCGGCGAGTAACGCGACGGCGGGTGCGCTGTCGGCGTCCGGGATTGCATCGGCCGGGCGAGCGGATAGCTGTGGTAAGTGGCCGCGAAAACGTAACCGGGAGAGAGGACGGCATGGGCATGGCTCGGCGAACGAGATGCCCCGATCTTGTGCTGCCAAGCACCTTATTTCAACTCGGCCGAATGGCTAACGCAGCCCGATGGGTGATGCGCGGAGGCGGAAAGGGCGCAAGCTGATGCAACCCGAGGCCCTATTCGAGACCCGACCAGCCCATGAACTGAACTTCGTCGCTAAGCTTGCTTTCTCAGCACCACGCCTTGCGGCCGGAATATCTTCACGGTACGTATTGCCTGATCGTCGCTGCGCATTACTACAAAGTGCACGCCTGCAATACGCACGCTCACGTCGCCGTCCGGGATCTCTTCCAGCGTCTCGAGGATCAGGCCGTTGAGGGTCTTCGGGCCGTCGGTGGGAAGCGACAGTTTCAGCCAGCGGTTCAGCTCGCGCAGCGGCATGCTTCCGCCACAATGCATTCGCCTTCCTCGTTGCAGCCGCCAAGCGAACTGGCCCCGCGTGGAATGGTTGTGGTGAACTCGCCGATCAATTCTTCAATGATGTCTTCTGGCGTCACCAGTCCCTGCAACTCGCCGTATTCGTTCACCACAATCGCAATTCGATGCCTGCTTTCCTGAAAGAATTGCAGTTGCTGAAATATGGGCGTGCCGGCTGGGACGAAGTACGGCTCGGCCAACAATTCACGCAAGGTCTCGCGTTCGAACTCCTGGTTATGCAGCGCGGAGAGCGTCTTTCTCACGTGCAGAACAACCAGCACGCGGTCGATGTCGCCCTGATATACCACCAGCTTGTTGTGTGACAGCAGGTCTCGAGCTGATGCAGGATCGTATCGAAAGGGGCGTCGAAGTCCAGCGCTTCAATCCGATGGCGCGGGATCATCACGTCGTCAACGGTGATGTTCTCCAGGTCGAACAGGTTCAGCAATATGCTGCGGCGCTTGGTCGGCATGAAGTTGCCCGATTCCAGCACGATGGTGCGCAATTCTTCGGTGGAAAGCCGTTGGTCCCGGCCGCCTTTCGTATTGATGCGCAGCACCCTCAGCACGCCGTTCGCGAACAGGTTGACGAACCAGACGAGCGGCCTCGCCATGCGCATCAACGGCGACAAGACCAGGCTGGCCGGGAGCGCGACCTTTTCCGGATAAGTCGCGCCAACAATCTTTGGTGCAATCGCCGCAAACACAATGATCAGGAACGCGACAACCCCGGTTGTCACCGATAACACCAGATTGTTATGGCCAAAAGTGTGCAGAGCGATGGACGTTGTCAGTACCGGAATGATCGTGTTGATCAGATTGTTGCCGATCAAGATCACCCTCAGCAGTTGATCGGTCTTGGCAAGCAGGCCCTGCGTGACGCGAACACGCAGCGAACCCTTGGTGGCGAGGTGTTTCAGGCGATGGCGATTGAGCGCCATCATCGACGTTTCAGAAATCGAGAAGAATGCGGAGAGAAACAGCAGCAGGAAAATGGCGCAGATTTGCGCCCATAAGGGAATGTGGTCCACGCGCGATCTGAAAAGGGAGGATGGGAAAGACTATAGCAGAGCAGAAAGCGATCGCTTCTCTTACTCGGCAAGCCTTCCGGACAATAGTGCGACCTATCCGGTCCTCCCCTGGCGATTATTGGCTACAACTGAAACTCGCTGCTGAAATTGACGTCGCCACCCGTGTATTTCGGCCAGGTCGGGTAACGGCACAGCGGCCGCGTACGCACGGCAGTCGCGGCTGTCGAGTCCGTGACGGTGAGCGTTTCCGGCGTTGTGTCGTTTTTCACCCCTTGTTCCAATGCGCCGAGCGAATCGACTTGCGGCAGAAACGGTCCCGTGCCGTGGCCAACGCCCGGCATCAGGTAGAAGCGCACGAAGCTCAACGGAAGCCTGACCGAACTTCTGCACGAGCGCGTTGTAGTAGTCGACCGACGAATCCGTGCTGACGATTTCATCGGCGAGACCGTGAGTGATGATCGCTTTGCCGCCCTTCGCGATAAACGCTGAGAGGTCGGGGTTGGTCGCATCGCTTCGGCAGAGACTTGCTGGATTTGTGCCTGGTAAGTGCCCGGATTCAGCGGATCGAAGGTGAGCGAATTGAACGTAGGGATACGCGTGATGAATTTCACCCACTGGTCACCCGTGACCCACTGGTTCGCGTCGTTCTTGCCGGCCGGGCAGCGCAGGGCGGCGAGCACAGCGGGCGCCTGGAGTTTACACGCCGCGACGTTCGAGATAATGCCGTCGACCACGCCGTCGAGCGTATCGCAGGCTTTCATCACGGCGTTTTCCAGCAATACGGTCTTGTTCACGTCGAGCCAGCCTGCGCCGTTATTCAGATAAAGCGCGCGGCCAAGCACGACGTTGGAAAGCCGCAGACCTGTGTAGCTCAGAGCGGGCCTTAGGTTCAAGCAGTCATTGCAACACCATCATTTAGGTTGCGAATATTAACTCTTCAAACGCCTCGACTGGTGTCTTCTAATCGAGGGCTTTGCGTAGTCTGCAATCAAGCGCGTTCGCAACTGCGTCGAGTTCTCACTCGGAGTATCGACTAATGTCGGTGCCTTTA
>LGTG01000013.1 GCA_001190015.1 Candidatus Burkholderia crenata | reverse complement strand
GCCCGTACCGTGAGCGTGCGGCGCACGTTTCGCATTTCTGAGCGACGCCGCCATCTGGCGTCGTTTTCTAACGGCCGTTCACAGCTCGCGACCGGCACCGCGATCCGGTGCATCGATCATAACCGCCGCGATCGTGCGGCTGCCCGTGAGCGAATTCCGCGCGTCGATCGTGGATACCTGGGTGCGCAGACACGCATCGCCATTCTGACGGTTGCGACTATCGTCGGACTCGCGTACCTGATGAACTACTCGGGGATGAACTACACGCTCGGCCTGGGCGTGGCGTCGGTGGGGGCTTTCTTCCCGCTGGTCTCGGCGTTCCTCGGTTGGGTCCGCGGTGTTCCTGTCCGGCAGCGATACGTCAGGTAATGCGCTGTTCGGTAATCTGCAAGTAGTCGCGGCACGGCAGCTCAATCTCAACCCAATCCTGATATGGCTGCCACGAATTCATCAGGCGGTGTGATGGGGAAGATGATCTCGCGCAAAACATCTCGACGGGCGTCGCCACCACCGAACTGAAAGGCAAGGAAGGCGTGGTTTTCGCGAAGACGTTCAAGCACTCCATTCTGTTGACCGTGCTGCTCGGCGTGCTGGTCTGGCTGCAGCAGAACGTGTTGACCTGGATGATTTCCGCATTGACGGGAAAGCGGGCGACACGTCTTGATTTTTGCACGTCAATGTTCCTGCCGCGTGCGAATGCGGGTGGCGGCAGGGCTTGGCTTTCGATGGGCGGCGCTGATTACGTTGCGAGCCAGCATGGGGCTGGTCGTGCCGCGGAGCTGCTCGGACAACGTGCATCATCAAGCGTTGACCGGGAGAGAAGCGGACCGCCGTACCAGACAGGCGGAATGCCGCTCACTCCCCCACTACTCGTCCCCGCGTTGCCTTCACCACACCGCACTTTCCCATCCACTCTTCGCAACTGCGAAGCCCGGGTAGGTTTCGTCGCCACACACGTGCGGCGCGTCACGCTGACGCGCTGGATCATCTCGTCGAGCCGTGCGAGCGCCGCCGCACGATTCATATCCTGCGTGCGGTGTTCCTGCGACTTGATGATGATCACCCCGTCGCGCGTAATGCGACTGTCGCGTAACGCGAGGAGGCGCATCTTGATCGTTTCCGGGAAGCGACGACGCCTGGATGTCGAAACGCAGGTGGAATCGCGCTGGATACCTTGTTGACGTCCGACCGCCCGCCCCCTGCGCGCGCACGGTGCTCAGCTCGACCTCGTTCGGCTGGATCACATACTCGATCGTATGATTCACAATGCGGCCTCCGCAATGCGCGCGGCCAGACCCGAGTCACGCTGCGTAGGTGTCCGGACGGCCTGCGCAAAAACGTCTGCTGAGCTAATGACATCGACACGGCTACGTGCCCGCGTAATCGCCGTATAAACCAGTTCCCGCGACAACATCCGGCCAAACGCGCTGGGCAGTACCAGCGCGACGTGATCGAATTCCGAGCCCTGTGATTTGTGGACAGTCAGCGCAAACGCCGTATCGTGTGGCGGCAATGCGGCGGGAGAGAGCATCCGCAACGTGGAGTCTGCCATGCGGAAGCAGACCTGCATGGCGCCGCCCGGCGCCGGCAGCGCAATGCCGATATCGCCGTTGAACATGCCCAGCGCGTAGTCGTTGCGCGTCACGATCACCGGTCGCCCCGCGAACCATTGAGCGCCCGCACCCAGCGTGACCGACGCAACCGCCCGGACCCACGCCGAGACCCTCGCGTTGATTTCATCCACACCACGCGGCCCATGACGTGTGGCGGCGAGGATACGAAAGCGGTTGAGCGCATCGAAAAGCGGCGCGGCGCCGGTTCCCGCTTCAAGCGTTTCGGCAAGCGCTCGCGCGTACGGTTCGAAACCAGCGTTCAGGTGCGCCAGCGTGCGCTCCAAAAGATGGGGTCCAGCATCGTCGATAAGCAGCGCCGCTTTTGCCGGATTGTTGTGGCTGCCGGGCGTCAAAGCAGCAAGTGCGTCGTCAACGGAACCGCGACGGATGGCGACCGATAACCGGCCAATATCTGAATCCAGGCCGAACCGATAATTGCGCTGCAACCACACGACACGATCGGTCAACGGACTCACCGCGGGTTGACCCGGCGCGACAGGCGCCACCGGATGCCAGTCGACTTCGGGCAGGCCGGGCAACATGTCATGAGTGTCATAAACGTCGGTGCCGTCGTTCGGGATCAGATAACTGGGCTCGTCAATCCACATGGGCTCGGTTTCAAACAGCGCGGTTTGATCATCATCGTTGTGTGGCAACGCGGCGATGAAGCGCGCGGCCGGCATCGACAACGCTGCCGCTATCCGCGCCGCGCCTGTATCGCTGAAAACCGGCTGCGCGCTCAGTTCCGCGAACACAGCGCCTGCTTCCACGGCGGCGAGTTGATCCTTGTCGCCGAGCATCACGAGCCGCGCACCGGGCGCGACCGCTTCGAGAAGATGCGCGGCGAGCGCGACGTCGATCATCGATGCCTCGTCGATCACGATCACATCAAACGGCAGCAGATTGTCTCGATGATGCCGGAAGCGCCCGTTCGCCTGAGTGCCAAGCAGACGCTGCAACGTGAACGACGTGTGCGGCAAACGCGCGGCCAACTCGGGCGGCAACACATTGGCGCGTTCTACCAGCGCCTCCTGCATACGCTGTGCCGCCTTGCCGGTCGGGGCCGCGAGCGCGATTCGCAAAGCCGGGTTTTCGTCGAGCAGGCACGCAAGCACGCCGACGACTGTTGTTGTCTTGCCCGTTCCCGGACCGCCGCTCACGATGGTGAGACGTCCCGACAACGCCACAAGCGCGGCCACGCGTTGCCAGTCGATGTTGTCATCGTCATTCTTTGATGCCGCAAAATAGCGCCCCACGCGCGCTTTCAATTCGGCCGAATCGATCGGTTTGGCCGACACTTCCACACGTTCGACCAGCGCCTGCGCGAGCCGCTGTTCGTAGCCGAAGTACCGGGCGAGATAGATACGCCGGTTAGAATCTACAACAAGCGGCAGCAGGTCCGCAGCCGCTTCCCGGCCGTCACACACCACGCCGCTTGCCAGCAACGCGGCATGTACCGCACCGGCCGTTTGGCCATACCGCTGCGCGAGTGCATCAAGCGCAATACACACATGCCCTTGCGTGGTCGCGCGGCTTATTTCGAATGCCGCACGCTGAGCCCAGCGTACGTTGCAGGCATCGCCCTGAAGGCGCTTCGATAACGCGCCTATCCGGCGCGCGAAACCATCGGCAAGCGCAACGTTGTCGTCAGGGACGAAAGTCAGGTCGGGCGCGTTCACGCGGTACCTCCTTGCATCAGGCGGTCGATCGCCTCGATCAGTTCCAGCGATGGCTTGCCCACATGCACGCCTGCTGCCCGGTCGCCCTCGCGCCAATCGGGTCGTACGCCGCGCACGAACAAATAGAGGTAGCCGCCGACATGCCGCTCGAACGCGTAATCGCGCAACCGCACACGCAGATAACGATGCAGCGCGACGACGTAGAACAGCGCCTGTAAATGGTAGGCATGCGAGGCCATCGCCGCATCCAGAGATCCCTCGTGGTAATCGGCCGGCGTCAGCCCAAGATGATTCGACTTCCAGTCGACGATCCAGAAGCGCCCTTCGTGCTCGACGATCATGTCGATGAACCCTTTGACGAAGCCGCGCAAGGTTCCGGCTTCCAGCGCGACATCGGGGAAACTATGCGAGACGAGCACGCGCCGCAACGCCGCGAAATCCAGCGATTCTGCCGTGAACAGGAACTCGAGTTCATTCATGCGCCGCTTTGTGGGAATGATGTCGAGGCGCATGCCCGGCACGAGTTCGGTCGCAACTGTATCGGCCAGAAGACGCGCCATCATTGCGGGCAGGTCGGCAGCCAGCGCGTCGGATGCGGAAACGGGAATGGGATGTTCATGCAACGCGCGCTCGATTGCTGCGGGCCATGTGGCCGGGTTGGTGAAATCCGCGAGTTCGTACATCCGGTGCAGGCACTCGCCCGCCGACGGGCCACGCGGAAACGCGAGGATATCGTCAGCGGCGAGCTGGACCGGGGCTGCGGGCACCGGCATTTCGGCGGCCGTGATTGCATCGATAAGCCCGTCGTGGTCAGGACGTTCGTCAACGAGCTGCGCCTGGTTCGATTCCTCGCGGGCACCGGCCACGATCATAGAACTGAAGCTCGCGGTCCGCCAACTGTCACCCAATACGCGACGGCTGGTTCGCGGCTGCGGCACGAAGGCGGCGTCGCGATTCACCACGAGCGGTTCGCGCACGTCGATCACGGGCAGGGGTTCGACGGAAATGGAGCCTGTTGCAAGCGCTTGCCAACTTCCGATCACATCGTCTTCCTCGGGCGGCTCGGTGAGCCAGTCGCCAAACGGATGGCCTGCGCCCGCGACCAGCCAATTGAGTACGCTGCGCCGCGACTCCTTCGCCGATTTCCCGATCAGATACACCCCTCCAACCACATAACACCGGTACACGGCACGCGTGAGCGCCACATACACGAGCCGTGCGCGCTCGGCGGCCTGCTCGCGCGTGGCAAACGCGGATGCGCGTTCACCCTCTTCGTCGGTATAGCCGTAGTGCAGGATGGTCGCACCGTCGTCGTGATATTCGCGGGCATCGGGCAGGCCTGTGGACGGCGGATCGCGCAACGCGCCGTCGTTCAGGAACGGACAGAACGCTACGGCATATTCCAGGCCTTTCGATTTGTGCACCGTGACGATCTGCACAAGGTTGCGATCGGACTCAAGCCGCAACTGCGCATCTTCTCCACCGCCTTGCTCCGCGCGCTGTGCGGCAAGCCAGCGCAACGTTGGAGCAATGCCCGGTTGCACAGCGCCGCGAGCCTGGATCAACTCGGCCAGATGATTGACGTTGGTCAGGCGGCGCTCGCCGTCGGGACCTACGACCAGACGCTGCGCGATCAGCAACTCACGCGCGAGCGTGCGCCACATCACCACAAACCCGCGCTCGTGCCACAGCATCCGGTAACGCGAGAAACGTTCGACCCAGCTCATGGCGTCGGCGGAACCTTCTACGGCTTCGCTATGCTCGAGATTCCACAACGCGGCGGCATCGAGCCCGAGCCAGTCCGTTGCAAGCGCCGCGCGCAGACAGCGCAAATCGCCGGGAGTATCAATAGCGGCGAGCAAACGCTCGATCTGCTCGGCATCGAACGTACCGAACACCGACGCCTGCGCCAGTTCCACGCTGCCCACACCCCAGCTCTCAAGCACACGCTTGACGAGACTTCCCTGCCGATGTGTCTGCACAAGGACGGCTATCTGGCCGGGCGACAAGGGCTTGTCGCCTATCGTTACTTCGCCGTTTTGAGCACCGCGCAGCAAACGCACGATCTCCGCCGCGCAGACCTCGGCCGCCTGGCGGTTGGCATCCGTTTTCGATAGCGCGAAATCGCCTTGCGGCAACATCCACACGCAGAAATCGGCGGTATCGGAATACGCGGCCGACGCTGTGTTGTCGTTGAACGGCTGGCGTTCACGGGTACCTACGCGCACCGGCTGATACGTCAATCCGTCGAGGATAAAGGCCGCCGGGTTCGCACCGAAAATGCGGTTGCAGGCGTCGATGAGCGGTGCAGTCGAGCGCTGATTGACCGCAAGCGTATATCTCGCCGATGCCTGCTCACGCGCCTTCAAATACGTATGCAGGTCGGCGGCACGGAAGCTGTAGATGGCCTGCTTCGGGTCCCCGACCAGAAACAGCGGTCCTTGCGGCGCGAAGATACTGTTGAAGATAGCGAACTGCAGCGGGTCCGTGTCCTGGAACTCGTCGATCAACGCTGCCGGATAACGTGCCCGAAGCGCATCGGCGAGCCACGGGTTGGCCGCGAGCGCCTGGTACAGATTGGACAGCAGGTCATCGAACGACACCACGCGCCGCGTTCGCTTGCGCGCCGCCAATTCCAGCGGTGCGTAGTCGAGCCACTCACGCACAATGCCAAGCCAGGCCGCGCGCGGCGCCGCTTTCGCGGCGGCAAGCGTCTCGGCGTGATCGAAGAAAACATGCGACGGCGGCTCGTTCTTCACCTTCGTGCCTTTCTTCAACACGCTCGCCGTGAGCTTCAGCGCTTCCTTCGGCGGCGCAGCATGGCAGTCGTTGTCGGCAAAATAGTCGGACCACGCCGCCACCGCCGCATCGATCAGCGTGCGCTTGTGCGTGGTCTTGCTGAGCTTCGCTTCGGCGTCGATCAGCAACTGCACGATGGTGTCGCGTTCGGCGTGCCACACCGCGCACGCCGTATCGAACAACGCTCGCGCGTCCTCGCGCCCCGCCAGTTCCGACTCACCCCACCGCAACGTGGCAAGCGGCTTTTTAATCCGGCGCGAAAGCTGTGCGTCGAGCGACGCCGGTCCCGCGCCCTTGCTCACGAGCCACGTGGCGAACGATGAATCCCTCGCGGCGGCCGGCTCGACCCGTTCACGCCAGAAGTCCGCCGCCATCTCGAAACGCAATGCGCTGTCGTCGGCTTCGAGTTCGAACGCGAACGGCATGGTTGCTGCGAACGGCGCCTCTTGCAGTGCGCGCTGGCAAAACGCGTGGATCGTGTGGATGGCGGCCTGATCGAACGTATGCAGCGCGATCTTGATGCGCTTGAGCACCTCGTCGGGATCGATGCGTTCAAGCGTAGTCTCGAATAAACGCTCGAGGAACGCGTCGTCCGCGGTGTCGCCGGTTTCCATTGCGTGCGCGATCTGGACGAGTCGCGAACGGATACGCTCATGCAGTTCAGCGGTCGCCGCCTTCGTGAAGGTGACAACGAGGATCGCGTCGGCGGCAAGCTTCTTTTCGAGCAGAAGGCGAACGTATAGCGCGCAGATGTTCCACGTCTTGCCCGTTCCCGCCGACGCTTCAATCTGGTTCACGCCATCGAGCGAACATTCGAAGACGTCAAGTTCGTCGGCTGTTGGTGTGCTTGCTTCGTTACGTGTCATGCGTCGCTCCGCATGCGCTGGATCAGCGGTTCGAAGACGATCCTGGCTAACGTGACGAAGGTCTCATCGAGTCTTAATTCAGTGCCGCGAAACGCAATGCGCAACGCGGGGTCGTCGGATTCTCCGCGCGTCCGGTCGGATATCCACACACCCTGCGCCTTGGACTCGCTCTCCCGGACCCATGTCCACGCGCTCTTCGGAAAGAACCGCAACGGCAGCCGTCGCCCGGCGCGATACAACGCGGCGAGGGTTGCCAGGTGCGCGTGAGGATTGTCGACGGGCATCAGTTCAAAGCCGCTCGATTGCGCGCCACGACCGTGCCACACAGTGCGTCGCGGGCCATCGGGCAACGCCGCGCAGTAGGCAAGATGGGCAAGCCACGCAGAGAGGTAGTCGTGGGCGCGCGGCACGTCGTATCGATAGATGATTTGGCCTTCGTCGGTGAGCAGATTCAAAGTGCCGTGAAACTGCATGGGTTGCAAAGCGTCAGTTTGTAAAGTGGCGTCGTGGTGGCCGAATAGCTCGGCATCCGGCCAACGCGGCTTGATATCCAGCGTGAACGGCAAGCGCGCGGCGCCTTCCGATGTCGCGACCCGCACCCGGTTGGCAAGCGAATGCAATGCGCCAATTTCCCGCGATTGCCACACGTCGCCCGTCGCACCGCCCGGCATTTCGGGACTCGCTCGCGCGACACGCCGCGCACGATCGAGGCCGTGGGATTCATTGTCGGCGGTGAGCTCAAGCAGCGCGGGCAGCACACGATCGGCAAGCGCAGCACGGCCCGGATATTCGAGCTCGAACGGTTCTGTATCGCCGAGTTTTGTTTCAGCGTCGAAGAGCGAGATGCCAAGCCGATCGCGCAAGATAGCGCGCGTCGGATGACGCCAGAAGCGCTCGAAGTCGTCGAACGCAATGGGCTCCACGTCTTCCGCCGGCAACGGCCCGCTAAAGAACTTCACTGACGGTTCGACCCTGCCGAGCGCCAGCGTTCGCGCCAGATCCGCGCGCTCCGGCTCGTAGGTGAACAACGGCGCGCTGAAGTACTCCGGCGCGAACGGCTGCAACGGATGTTCGAACACAAAGCGGCTGCGCGCGCGTTCAAACTCTTTCGGCGACGCGCCCTCGCCCGCCATCGTTTCCGCCAGATAGTCGAGCAATTCGTCGATCAGCGCTGCAGGCGGCAGCGCGGCATTGTCGCGGATGCTGCGGCCCGTGTAGGCGATCATCAAACGGTCCCGCGCCGACAACAGCAAGTCGAGGAACAGATTGCGCTCGTCGTCACGGCGTTGCCAGTCACCCAGCTTGCCGAAACTCGCCATCAGGTCGAATTCGTCGGCGCGCGTGAGACTCGGCAACATGCCGTCGTCCATGCCGAGCAAGCAGACCACGCGATACGGCAGCCCGCGCAAACTCGTCAGCGACGAAAACGTCACGCCGCCCCATGGGATGCCGCCCCGCGCGGCGTCGTCGAGAGCGTCCGTGAGCGCCGTTCGCAGAACGGCGGCGGCAATTTCGGTGTCGATAGCGCCATCGCTCATTGACAGCATCAGTGCATCGAGGGTCGAACGGACGTCGGCGATCGAGTCCGCGAATGGCAGACCCGCATCGAAAAACTGGGTGAGCGCGGCGAGCAGCAATTGCGTCCAGGCCTGTGGCGTATGCGCTGTGGCTATGCGCTTGCCGAACGCGTCGATGTCGTCGATAAACCGCGTCAGCCGGCCGAGCAATTCCGCATCCGACCCTTGCGCACCGCCAACCGGCAACCATTCGTCGACAGGCGCACCGCCGTCGGGCAACGCATAGCCGAGGAACAGCCGCGTGAGGGCGTCAGAGAAAGTGTGACGGGCCGCGGGCACGTCGGCGGCAGTGACGGCCGACGGCGTGAGCCCGCGCCGTGCGCCAGCCGCCGCAAGCCACGTCTGCGCGGTTTCCAGCGCGACGGCGTCTATGCCATAACGCGCCGCAACCGCGTCGACCCGCAACCATTCGATCAATTTAGGCGCGCCCACGCTGCGTTCAGGCAGCGCCAGCCAGTCGAGCAGCACACGCGCAACCGGGTTTGCCTGCGACGGCGGCAAACCCGTGATCCGGTAAGGAATCCGCCGGCGCTCGCCGGCCACGCTAGAGGGCGCGGTGCCGAACACGCCATCGATCAGCGGGCCCGCCGCCGCAAGATCTGGAAACGCCACTAGCACGTCCGACGGCTGCAGCCCGTTCATCTCGTCGAACCAGCCAAGCAAACGGTCGTGCAACACTTCGAGTTGCCGCGACAAGCTATTGCACACATGAATTTCGATACCCGGTTCGAGCGCTTCGCCGGGCTCAGCAACTTCAGCCAAATTGAGGATCGCGTTCTGCACGTGGGCCAGCCACGTCGGCGCGGGGTTCTCCTCGAAATGGCTAGCTTCCCGCGACGCTGCGCTCTCCGTCAGCTCGCGCAGCATGTGCAACTGCGCCTGCGTCTGCCGGCCCCATTCGGCGAGCAGCGGATGGCCTACCTCCTGGAAGTCCAGCTTCCCCGCCAGTTCGAGTTGTTCCACCCGCGCCTCGCTCATGATGTCGAACCAGAACTCGCGGCACGGATCAATGGCATAGATCCGCACGTCGATCCATCGCGACAACTCGCGCAGCAACGCAATATGCAACGGCGGCATGGTCGGCAACGCAAACACGCTCACGCGCTCCGGCCACTCGGCCTTCATGACGGCGTCGAGATTGAGTTTCGGCGATTCGCTCAGGAACCGGTAGGCGAGCGGCGTGGGATCGTGCTCGCCGGCGTCTTGCGCCAGGTCGGCGAGCAACGCACGCCATAGCGCTGCCTGCCAGCGCTCGTCCTCGCGCTGGATGGCCGTGGCATTCGGCAGACGCGGCCCGTTCGCATCGGCTGTCCCATCGGCCGAGGCCAGGATCGACCCGCCGGCCTGCCAGTGCAGCAGCCATTCCGGCCGATACGTCAGATAGTGATCGAACACCGTCGCGATACGCCGCGCGAGTTCGTAGCGCATGGAGTCGTCGGCGGCGTCGAGGTAGGCGCGCAGCCGCGACGAGCTCTCCGGCGCGGTCTGCGTCATTGCACCGAGCAACCGGAAGCAGCGCCACACGAGCCGGTCAGGCGCAAACGGCGAATGCTCGGGAACAGGCAAGACGCCCCCGATCCTGGCCCACAACCACTGCGCGAGATAACACAGATCCACGTTTGCGCAGATGCCAAAGCGCGCGGCCATATCCAGCTCGAGCCGGCGGCGCACCGCCGCACTCGGCACGATGATCGTCTGGCACGCGAACGGATCGCCGCCATTCAGCGCGAACGCGGCGACGTCGTCGAGAAGCGCCTGAGACAGCGTTTCATGGCGATTCGAATAGAAAAGTTCGAGCATGGATCCTGCTAATTGGGCATGAAAGGCAACAGCCCGAACGGACAAGGCCAAGGACGTGTCGCGAGGTGAAACGACAGGATAGCAAAGGCCGTTCTTGACCGGAATTCGACCGAACGGCCTAGCAGGCTGTTGAAAAGTGCCCCATCATGACGACCGAAGCAGTGTTCAAGAGGTTTGCACATGCAATTTGCTGCTGAATTGCGGGTTCGCCGAGTGGTTTTGGCAGGCAGTGCGCAGGCACACCAGCCCGGCGCCGTACGGTGCTCGCACCATGGCGGCTCATTGCAGGGGGCCGGGGGGGGGGCGGGGGGGGGGTGGGGG
>LGTG01000159.1 GCA_001190015.1 Candidatus Burkholderia crenata | reverse complement strand
GAAGATGATGGCGGAAGCGGGGTTGTCGGTGGCGTTCCGGGCGAAGCCGGTGGTTCGCGAAACCGCTGGCCTGGCGTTGAATTTCGTGGGACTGGACGGGTTGCTGCGGCTGTTTTGAGCGTACGTGTATCGCGCGAGACAAGGGCTGAAAAACCCAGCCCTTGTCTCGATCGGCGTCTTCAGGCTTTCAATCTCGCCAGTGCCCGCTCCAGATCCGCCCGCAGATCGGCCTCATCTTCCAGACCGATATAAAACCGTACCAGCACGCCCTCGTGCGGCCACACCCCGGCGGTGCGCATTGACTTGATGTCATAAGGCATCGCGAGACTGTTCGCACCGCCCCAGCTCCAGCCAATCGTGAAGTTTTCCAGGGCTTCGACGAAGGTATCGATTTGCGCCGGGCTATAGCGTTTGTCGAAGACCACCGAAAACAGTCCGCCCGCCCCCGTGAAATCGCGTTTGAAAAATTCGTGGCCCGGGCAATCCGCCAACGCCGGATGCAGTACCGCCGCAATTTCCGGCCACGCCTTGAGCCAGTGAGCCAGCGCAAGCGCTGTCCGGTCATGAGCCTCGAAGCGGATTTGCATGCTCGGCAAACTGCGCAGCACGAGCGAGCAGTCGTCCGAAGACACGCCAATCCCCATGCGCATCCGGGCGCTCTTCAATCGCATGTGCACCGCTTTGTCGGCGGTGATCGTCGCGCCCATCAGGATGTCGCTCGCGCCGGACTGATACTTCGTCAGCGCCTGTACCGAAATATCGACGCCATGGTCGAACGGCTTGAATGCGAGACCGGCCGAATACGTATTGTCGATAGCCGTGAGTATCTTGCGCGCCCGCGCGACCTTCGTGATCGCGGGCACGTCCTGCACTTCCATGGTTACCGAACCCGGCGATTCCAGCCAGATCAGCTTGGTGTTCGGCCGGATCAGCGCGTCGATGCCCGCGCCGATGAGCGGATCGTAATACGTCACTTCCAGACCGAAATCTGCCACGAGCCAGTCGGCATGTTCGCGATTCGGCGAGTATGCGTTGTCGGGAATCATCACGTGATCGCCAGCCTTCACCAAACCGAAATACACATTCGATATGGCCGATAATCCCGAAGGCTGCAGCAACGAGTGCTTGCCGCCCTCGATCACCGCCAGCCGTTGCGCCAGCGCAAGCGACGTGGGCGTGGCGTGCAAGCCATAGCGCCATTGACTGTCGTCGCTCCAGACGACCGCGCGCATGGCGGTGAGATTCGGAAATACCACGGTCGACGCCCGTGTAACCGGCATCGAGAACGAATCAAAACCGGGGGTGAGCTGATCCTCCGGATGAACGATGCGGGTCTGCAAGCTGCGCGCGTTGGATGAGTTGCTGGAATCGGTCATGAGTGTCCTGCTGGTTCAAGGCTTAAGAAAAAAGCGCCATCGCGTGAAGCCGATGACGCCGTGTTACATCAAACGGCGAGTTCGCGTGGGTTTGTGTGGGTTTGGGTTTTACTCGCCGATGATCACATTGCTGGTCCCGCCCAGCGCGTGGCCTGCGGCCGGCGGAGCGGGCGGAGGCGCGGGTTCCAGCGACGGCGCGGCCGATTGCGGCGCTTTCGGGACGACCGCACCCGCGCCGGAAGCCGGAGCAGAAACCGCAGCCGATCCGGATCCGACCGGCTTGAGGTCGAAAGGCAACGGATTGGAATCGTCGGCATTCGTGCGTTCGCCCGGCACGCTGCTGTCGGCTGCAAACTTGCCGACTCAGTTCCCGGTGATATGCGTGCCGTCATTCGACTCTTCGATCTCGAGCGTATCGCCATCGCGGTCCCTTCGCGACCAGGATCACCGTCGACGCTCCCGCGAACCGGTATTCGCCGTGCACACGCGTGTGCTCATCCGTTTTTGCGCCGAGCTTCATCTCGATCTGCTTGTCGCCGAGCGTGCCCACATAGGTCGGGAAATGTGCGTAAGCCGGATTGGGCGTCAGCGGTTTAGCGGGCGGAAGCGCGAGTGTTTCAGCTTCCGCCGTACCCGGCGCTTGCAGGCCCAGATCGCCCGGCTTAACCGCCGCGCGCGCCGCCGACACGGCTCGGGAGCCGTCTGGCGGCATGGCTGAATTACAGCCAGCGAGCAACAGCGCTGCTGCCCGCCGCCAATGCACATTGTCACCAGCGCGTACCGTTCGCCCACGCGCTGCAGTTCGTACAACGGCCTTCACGGTGATCAACGCGCCGGTTGCGCCAATCGGATGGCCAAGCGAGATGCCAGAACCGTTCGGATTGACTTTCGCGGGGTCCAGCGCCAGTTCCTTCGATACTGCGCAAGCCTGCGCCGCGAACGCTTCGTTGGCTTCGATCACGTCGAGGTCGCCGACGCTCAGGCCCGCGCGCTCCAACGCCTTCCTCGTGGCCGGAATCGGACCAATACCCATGTACTTCGGATCGACGCCCGCGGGCGCATAAGAAACCAGCCGCGCGAGCGGCTTCAAGCCACACGATTCAGGCCGCACCGCGCTCCATCAACACGACGGCCGCGTCGTTGATGCCCGACGCATTGCCTGCAGTCACCGTCCCGTTTTCCTTGGCGAACACCGGCTTGAGTTTCGCGAAATCCTGGAGCGTGGCGTTCAGACGGACGTGTTCGTCGGTATCGAAGACAATGTCGCCCTTCTTCGATGCTTGCGTGACGGCAAGAATCTGTTCCTTCAAATAACCCGCTTCTTCAATAGCACGCGCCGCGCGCCGATGCGATTCGAGCGCAAGTTAGTCCTGCATCTCGCGCGAAATACAGTATTTGGCTGCGACGTTTTCCGCCGTGACGCCCATGTGGATCGTATCGAAGGGATCGTGCAGTGCGCCGAGCATCATGTCCACGAAACGCACGTCGCCCATGCACTGGCCGAAGCGCGCCGACTGCGCGAGATATGGCGCGCGGCTCATGCTTTCCGCACCCCCGCGATGGCGACATCGGTGTCTCCAAGCAGAATGGACTGCGCGGCCGAGACGATAGCCTGCAGGCCTGACCCGCATAAGCGGTTGACGGTCAGCACGGGTGCGTGCTGCGCTACGCCGCCGTTCAATGCGGCGACGGGCGCCAGATACATGTCCTTGGGTTCGGTCTGAATCACGTTACCGAAGACAACATTGCCGACGTCCTCGCCCGACAGGTTCGCTCGCGACAAGGCTTCACGCACCACGCACACACCAAGATCCGTCGGGCTGAAGTCCTTCAGCGCACCGCCGAAATCGCCAATTGCGGTCCGCACGCCGCTGACCACCATCACTTCACGTTGCGCCATAAAAGCTCCTTCGTCTCAGTTGTTTTGCTAAAACTGCGCCGAGCGTGAGATCAAAACCAGACGCTCAGACTTTGCCCCACAGGTCGTGGCCATCAGCGCTGGTGATTTTCACCGACACGAAATCGCCCGCCTTATAACGCTTCGACGCCTTCTTCGCCGGCTCGATATACACCACGCCGTCAATCTCCGGCGCATCCGCAGCGGTCCGGCCGACGCCGCCTTCGTTGCTCAGTTCATCGACAAGCACTTTCAGCGTCTTGCCGACTTTGCGTTTCATGCGTTCCGCCGACAGTTCTTCGGCCAGTTCCATGAAACGTGCTCGACGGTCCACTTCATCCGGCAGCGCGCCGTCGAGCTCATTCGCCGTCGCACCTTCAACCGGCGAATAAGCGAAGCATCCAACCCGATCCAGATCCGCGATACGAATAAAGTCCAGCAGCGTCTGGAATTGTTCTTCCGTTTCACCGGGGAATCCTGCGATGAAAGTGTCCGGATAGTCAGATCCGGGCACATCGCACGCCACTTCTGCACGCGTTCGAGCACTTTCTCAGCGTTCGCCGGGCGCTTCATAAGCTTGAGCACTTCCGGGTGCGCGTGCTGGAACAGCACATCCAGATACGGCAGCACGTGGTCCTTCAACGGACCTTCGGCCATTATCGGGATGACTTCGTCCACGCTCGGGTCTTGCAATTACCCATATTTTTCGGCGAGTTCGAAACCGAGCAGGATATCTGTAAGCCTTACCAACCCTCGCCAGACAACGATATTGCCCGGAGGAGGATCATTGGCTCGGGCTAGATAGCCACCCAGTTGGGCAAGTTTGACGGTATAATGTGTAAGGGGTTCG
>LGTG01000158.1 GCA_001190015.1 Candidatus Burkholderia crenata | reverse complement strand
CGTTTTGCACCAATCCTGAAAGGCCATCGGAATGCTCTGCCCGATACACGACCACAGGCGTTCGAGAACCAGGCGGAATCTTTTGCCAAGACGCTCATCGCGAAACCGGCTTTGTCCCGCTTCCTCGTTCAGCCACGCATTAGTATCACGGGCTTCTTCCGATGCACGCTTTCGACCGCCTCTGTTCGTCATCGCCGTCCCTCATCAACTAATCTTGCAACGACGTTAACAGAAAAGATTCCTTATTAACAGAGAATCTTAGAAAAATATGGGTAATTGCAAGGTGCGGCTACGCTTACTGTTTCTTCACGTCACGGTATGACACGAGGTCGAAGATCGGCCTGACTTCCAGGCCTGTCACGCCCGGCCGCGCCGCGACTTGCGAGACCTTCTGGAACATGATCACGAACGGCGAGTTCGCCAGAAACTCTTTCTGCATGGCTTCATAGCGTTGCGCGCGTTTTGCCGTCGACGATTCCTCCAGCGCCGCCTGTGTCTCCTTGGTCAACTCGGGAATGTCCCACGCATTGCGCCATGCAAGCATCTTGAAGGCCGATTTGTCGGAGTTGTCCGGATTCCACGCGAAGCCCTGCGCGTTGCTATGCGGGTCGATATAATCCGCCGACCACTCGCTAATATAGATGTATAGATGTCATGCTGACGCGCTCGATACTTGCCTAGGGTCCTGCTTGTTATCGCTTGAAATCAGTTCGACCTTGATCCCGCCTTGCGCCAGGTTCGCCTGCACCGCTTGCGCAATCTCTCCGTACGGCGAGTCGCGCACATCTATCTTCACCGTGAAGCCGTTTGGCACGCCCGCTTTCGCCAGCAGCGCTTTCGCCTTCGCTACGTCCTGGTGGTACGGATTGATGTTCAGCGCCCCGAAGAAACCTGCAGGCAGGAAGGTCTCTTGCCCTTGTACGTGGTCCGCACGATGTTCTGCTGAATGCCGTTGTAGTCGATTAGCCATTTCATGACTTCCTGCACGTCGGGCTTCGCAAGATTCGGGTTCTTGTTGTTCAGGCGAAGGTACATCAGCGTTGCTTGCGGCACCGACGTCACGCGAATCGTGCCCTTCTTCGTCAGCGTCGCGAGGTTGTCGGAACTCAGGTCACGCGCGATATCAATGTCGCCGTTTTCGATCATCAGCCGCTGGCTTGATGCTTCCGGCACATGCCGCAGCACGATCCGTTTCATTGCAAGCGGCATGCGATAACCATCGAAACGCTGCAGCACGATGCTGTCGTTCGCGGTCCACTTGACCAGCTTGTAGGCACCCGATCCCGCCTCGTTCGTCTTTAGCCACTCGTTACCGAAATCATTACCCTTCGCATGCGATTCGAGCAGCTTTCTATCGAGCACCGAAGCCGGCCACGAGCCCAGCACGTTCAACACGAACGTGGGCGCGTACTGTCGGTGGTGATCGAAACCGTGCTGTCGTCGATTTTCTTCACGTTCTGCAGCGCGTTTTCCTTCGTCAGCCCAATGCCCGCCAGCACTGCGGCCGCGCCTTTGTCGAGTAACGTGGTGCGCTGGATCGACCATGCGACGTCGGCGGCGGTGAGCGAATTGCACGAGTGAAACTTGAGGCCGCGGCGAATTTTGAAGGTGAATGTTAGACCGTCCTCGCTCACCGTCCACGACTGCGCAACGTCGCCATTGAAATGGGCCGGGTCTTTCAGATCGACGCGAATCAGGCGGTCATAGGTGTTGGCGACGTATTCCTGCGGCACCAGTTCGTAGATCTCGCCGGGGTCGAGCGTAGTGAATTCATCGAGTAAAGTAGCCATGACCAGCATGTCTTTCGGCGTGGCGGCTTCTGCGATTCGCGTGCCGGCAAGCATCAGAGTGGAAGCTGCGGCGATGGCTGCCAGCGCGTTGCACAATACCCGTTTCATACTCGCTCCGTGATGGATGTTGATGAGATGTTATGCGTGTTCCGTGCGGTTGCTACGTGCGGTTACATAAGGCGCAAGGGGCCGCTGTCAGCGTTGTCAATCAGGTCCAGTGCGCGCGAGCCGGGTAATTCGTAGTGCCACCACTCGCTGGGAATATGGGTAAAGCCGGCGCCGTGCATCACGCCGAGCAACAACGTACGGTTGTGCTGCACATGCTCCGGCAAACCGGGATGGAAGTGTTCGGAGGCGATCGACATCTCGTCAAAACCCGTGCCCATATCGAGGTCCTGGCTTTGCGCATCGACCAGCGTCAGGTCGATCGCCGTGCCGCGGCTATGGTTCGAGCCGCGCTTGAGGTCTGCTATGTAGGTCGGGTCGGAAAGGAAGTCCCAGAGCACCTGCTGGGCTTGCGGCGGACGGTAGGCGTCGAATATTTTCAGCGTCATGCCAATGTTGCCGGCCAGCTCGACGGCTTTCTTCAGGGCGGCTTCGGCGGGAGCCAGGAGCAAACAATGTGCCGTCTTGTAGATCGGCTTGCCTGTCAGGTTGCGATCGGTTGCGTAGACCAGGTCGATCGCGACGCGGTGGGTTTCAGGAATGATGGCTAGCAAACGGTGATCGGGCATTGATGGTGTTGGATGGTGTTGGGTTCAAGGCTCACGAGTTCGTGCGGTGCCGTTATTGTTTATCAAAATGATGAGTTTGGGGGCGAATGTGGCGGACATGCCGCACTTGGTCGATATCCTCGATTAAAACTCGGGCGGTTTCAATGGTGAAGTGCAACAGGAGGTTTAGGGCGAATTCAACCGGTCGTTGCAACATCTCGAAATT
>LGTG01000157.1 GCA_001190015.1 Candidatus Burkholderia crenata | reverse complement strand
TAATAGAGAATCGTAGAAAAATATGGGTAATTGCAAGGTTTTTCACCGGCCATGATAAGGCCAATCGGGAAGTGTTTCTAAAGGAGCCGGCAGATGTGCCCGATCTTGTCGGACTTGCCGTAAGAGGACCGAAGAAAGCAGTCGATAAAGCCGTCAAGGGCTTATCGCTGCATGGATGATTGAAACGCGGTCACACGCCAAACCATCGACCGCCATTCCCTACTCAGCCGCGCAACGGCCAAGAAAAAAACAAAAACGCTACCTCCCCAACGCCCCCGCCACACCCATAGCGTGCCACGCCTGCACCAGCGAAGTCCGCGCCGCCCGCGCATCGCCCGCGACCTTCAACAGCACCCCCAACTGCGAGGGTTCCTTCAACAACTCGCGCAATATCGGCAGAATCGTCGTAGTCCCATCATCCCGCAACCCCGCCGTCGCAGCACTGGGCAAACTCCGCCAAGCCGGATCAACAATCGCCCGACAAACCGCAAACGGTAATCCCCGCGCCGTAGCAATCGCCCAGGCAATATGCGACTCCATATCCACCGCCAACGCCCCAGTAGCCCGATAAAGCGAGCTCTTCTGCTGCTCGCCGGTCAAAGGCGCACCCACACCGGCCATCTTCCCTCTCACCGCCCGCGCCTCCAGCGGCGTTCCCGAAAAAGCCGCAAACAGCCTTGCAAACCATTCCGGATCAGTATCAAGCACACCGAACGGCCCCGACACAGAGCTAGCGATAATCAACGTCCCCGGCTGCAACTCCGGCGAAAGCCCGCCAGCCGTCCCGAAGCTGATAACGCCGGAACACCCCCGCGCCAACGCTTCGCTTAGCGCGCGCTCGAGCAAATCCGACCGCGCTGCAAACACCGACTCCACGCCGGGCCCTCGAGCAATACGCGCTTCAAACGCCATCCCTGTCACGGCGATAATGGGCAAACGTGCATCTCCAGAACTGAAGCCGGAGCCAGAACCAAAACCAACACCGGACCCAGGGCGCGAACTCACATGCCCGCCGTCACGCGCGACGTACCATCGCGCATCATGTTCCTGTACCGCGCCAGCGCCCAAAGCGGGAAGAACTTTCTATACCCGTGGTATCGCAGATAAAACCCTCTGGGAAATCCAGTCGCGGTAAAGCGCATCTCGTCCCACAGGCCATGCTCACGCTGCGTCGCATGCAGATACTGCACGCCTTTCGCCACCGCCGGATGGATCGACAAACCCCGCCGCCATCAACCCGAGCAACGCCCACGATGTCTGCGAAGCCGTGCTCGGCGCCGCTTCATATCCACGATAGTTGAGCTTGTAACTTTCCCCGCCCTCGCCCCAGCCGCCATCGGCGTTCTGGATGCTGATGAGCCAATGCGTGGTGCGCTGCATGCGGCTATCGGTAAGAGACAATCCCGCCGCATTCAGCGCACACAGCGCCGTCCACGTCCCGTAGATATAGTTCAGCCCCCAGCGCCCGTACCAGCTTCCATCGCGTTCCTGACCACGCAGAATATATAGTCAAGCGCACGCTTCGAAGGCTCGCTCGTAGCCGGCTGCTTGCCCAACTGCGCGAGCATCGAAAGACAACGCCCCGACACATCAACCGTAGGCGGATCGAGCAACGCGCCGTGATCGGAGAAAGGAATGTTGTTGAGGTAATACTGCGTGTTCTCAGGCTCGAACGCGCCCCACCCGCCGTCGCTACTCTGCATGCCGACGACCCATTCCCGACCGCGTGCAATCGCTTCGCCATACAACGCGGTACCGTTTTCCCGATCGGCACGTTCCATCGCCATCGCGACCACAGCCGTATCGTCCACATCCGGATAATGCGGATTCGCGAACTGGAACGCCCAACCACCAGGCCGGATATTTGGCCGGCGCGAAATCCAATCTCCGCGTACATCCAGAATCTGCAGCGGCACGAGCCAGTCCAAACCACGCGAAACGGCAGCGCGCGCCTTGGGCGTATCGGCTTCGAGCAACGCGTGCGCGACGAGCGACGTGTCCCATATCGGCGATAAACACGGCTGGCAATAAGCCTCGCCGTCCAGCGCTTCATCGAAGATCAACAGCTTCTCAATCGACTTGCGCGCAAGCGCCCGGTTCGGATGGTCTTCCGGATAACCAAGCACGTCGTACATCATCACGGAGTTGGCCATCGCGGGGAAAATCGCGCCGAGACCATCTTCGCCATTCAAGCGTTCATCGACAAAACGCACCGCCGCTTCTATCGCGCGTTGCCGCGTGTGGCGCGGGAACAGCGGATCAGCGGCACGCAGCACAGCGTCCACGCAACGGAACAGCACGAACCAGCCCTGATGCTGATACGGCGCACGCGCGGCCATACCGACGTTGACAGGAGCATCGAAGAACAGTTCATCAATGCGTACGCCCTTCGGATTACGCGCACGCGGCCGCTTCGCGTTGAGCACGAGCAGCGGCACGATCACGGTCCGTGCCCAGTACGACACCTTCGACAAATGGAACGGGAACCACTCGGGCAAGAGCGTGATTTCCACGGGCATCATCGGCACCGCGCGCCACGACACCACGCCGAAAAGCGCGAGCAGAATCCGCGTGAACACGTTCGCTTTTTCCGCGCCGCCTGCCGCGCGAATCGCGCGGCGGGCCCGCTGCATGTGTTCGGCTTCGGGCGAATCGCCAATCATCTTCAGCGCGAAATACGCCTTCACGGTGACGCTTACGTCCATGGCCCCGTCGGTGAAAAGCAGCCAGCCGCCATCGGCACGCTGAATCCTGCGCAAGTACCGCGCGATCTTCGCTTCGAGTTCGAGATTCGGCGTCTCGGCAAGGTAATGCACGAGCAGCACATACTCGGCGGGAATGGTGGCGTCCGCTTCAAGTTCGTAGAGCCAGTAGCCTTCGGGATGTTGGTCGGCAAGAATGGCATCGGCAGCACGCCGCTACTGACGCTTCCAGCGCCGCCGTCACCGGCTGGATACCGGGCGGCTGGACAGTTTCGTTCATCAGCGTTGCACCGAGAAATCAATGGAGGGATTCATAAGCAGGTCCGCAGCCTTCTGGCCGGAACGGATAGAGCCTTCTATGGTGGCGGGCAGCCCGTTGGCCGTCCAGTCGCCGGCCAGCATCAGATTGGAACAGCGCGTACGCGTGCCCGGCCGGTGGTTTTCCTGGCTTGGCACAGCCGCAAAGGTCGCACGCTTTTCCGTGACAATTTGCCACGTCGGCATGCGCTCAGCGGGCAAGTGCGCCGCCTTCGCCACTTCTTGCCAGATGCCATGCGCAAACGTCTCGCGCGGGGTATCGAGGAGACGATCCGCGCCGCTGATGGTCACCGAAAGACGTTCATCGAACGCGAACAGCCATTCGGCGGTGCCGTTCAGCAAGCCGGTCATCGGCTCGAAGGCAAGCGGTGGGTCAATAGCGAAATGCGCATTGACGATAGCGCGGAATTCGTTCGGCGCGGTTAAGCCCGGCACGAGTTGCTTTGCCACGTTCGGCGGCACGGCAAGCACCACGCCGTCGTGAAAACCGACGTCCACGTGGCCATCGTCGAAATCAAGCGACGTGACACGCGTCTTCGAATCCGTGCCGGCGAAGCCAATCTCACGGACCCGGGACCTCAGCTTGATCTCCGCGCCGCCATATTTCAGCAGGCGCAACGCGGGATCGACGAACGCATGGCCCAGCCCTTTGCGCGCAACCAGTGGCCGGCACGCCTGACCGCCCAGCAGCAGTGATTCCTTCAGCACGTTGCTTGCGAGCACGGCGCTGCCTTCACGCGGATCTACATTCAGCACGGCCAGGAACAGCGGGTTGATCAGCGTGTCCCACAAGCGCCCGTTCGTGCGCATGGTCTGCTGCATCGTGCGGCCGGGTTTGGCGAAGAGCAGCGGCAGAAGCGACAGATAATCCGCGGGCGTGGTGCCGGGAACACGCGCGGCGGAATCGAAGATCCAGCCCGGCACGCGGCCCGGCGAAAGCTTCACGGTCCAGCGCGCGCCGCTGCGCAAATCCATGAACGGAAACTCGGGCTGGGTCGGGCCGACGAGCTCGTCGGCAGCACCAATCGCCTTGGCATAGCTCAGCGTGGCGTGGTTGCCCGACAGCACCAGATGGTTGCCGTTATCAACCGTGGCGTTGAGCTTGATGTCGAAGTAGGAACGGCAGCGGCCACCCGCGTACGGCGCGGCTTCGTGCAGGACCACATGCGCGCCACGGCGTTGCAACTGGACTGCGGCGGCGAGTCCCGACAACCCGGCGCCAATCACATGAACGAGACGCGACATCAGAAAATATGTCGCGCGACGATCCACAGCAGCCTCGAACGCGGCGTGCGGATGTGATTGCGCGGGAGATCGAAGCCACGTTTCAAATTCGCTTCAAGCACGCACCGGTATGCACCCGACATGATGCGCGGCGCACGCACCTGAGCGCGCGGCACAGTGGCCATGATTGCGTCGGATTGTGCGTAGTGGATTCGCGCACGATCGGCAAGCGTCAGGCAGACGCGCGGCAAGCGGGCATCATTGACTATGGACGTGATGTCGGTCGTGGAGATGCCTTCGCGGGACAGCAGTTCATGCGGCAGATAAACACGTCCAATACCAGCGTCTTCATCAATGTCGCGAAGAATGTTCGTGAGTTGCAGCGCACGGCCGAGGTGGTGCGCGAGACGCCGTCCGGCATCTTCGTGCATCCCGAATATCCTCACCGATAACCGCCCGACCGCGCTCGCCACGCGGTCACAATACAGGTCGAGCGTGGCTTCGTCGGGCGCGACGATGTCTTCGGCGGCGTCCATGGCCATGCCATCGATCGCGGCAATGAAGTCGTCGCGCGACAGGTGAAAGCCTTCAATATGCTGCGTCAACGCGGCCAGCGACCTGCGCGGCTTTCCGGCGTAGCAATCGTCTATGTCGGCGCGCCATTGTTCGAGCGCGGCGGCGCGTTCGCCGCGCGGCAGCGTGCCGTCGGCGATATCGTCCACCGCGCGGCAAAACGCGTAGACCTGATACATGGCGTCGCGCTGCGCAGCAGGCAGGATGCGCAGCGCGAGATAGAACGAACTACTCGACGTTACCTTCGCAACGTCGGGAGCAGGATCGTCGGCGATAAGATTGGAAACGGCCAAGACGGACTCCGCTGTGGCGCCCCCAAGGGCAGCAGTGTTAGATCGGGCGCCGGGCATCCGGTTTCATGGAACATGCTTCGAAGCCGAATGCAAGCCCGGCGCGAACCGGCTTCAGACGGCGTGCAAGCCGTGCCGGAAGCGACGAAAAGTATATGGCGAATTCAATCGGTCGTTGCAACATCTCGAAATTTGGAGGTATTAAATGGGGCGACCGCGGAGCTGGAGCTCGCAACAAACCGGGAGGCCAATGATGCCATCGCCGGGCAGGCCAGGTGTCAATCAGTTTGAGACGAAGCAAGCGTTCTGGAAATTTATTGCCGAGGGAATGGAAAGTGACG
>LGTG01000156.1 GCA_001190015.1 Candidatus Burkholderia crenata | reverse complement strand
TTGTCCCTCAAACCCCGCTTACACGGTACCCAATTTCAATAGCCTGTTAGGGGCGCGCCGTTCAATCCAAGTCATGCCAATCATCAAACGACCGAATTCCTCAAACGCTCCACGCGATGACCGGGATCAAGATGGTCCCAATCGTTACCATCAATCCGCCAAGTCTTCAGCCGAACCTTCGATCGCGCTGCACATCCTGTTGTGGTTCGTCGGACTCTTTGTCGTCGCGGCAATAGTGGGCGCACTGATCATCGGGTATGCGCTGGTGGTGATGGGGCCGAACCTGCCGTCGCTCGACGCACTGACCGACTATCGTCCGAAAGTGCCGTTGCGCGTCTATACGGCGGATCACGTGCTGATCGGCGAGTTCGGCGAGGAGCGGCGCCGGATTGCGCGCTTCGACGAAATTCCCGACCAGATGAAGAAGGCCGTCCTCGCGATCGAGGATTACCGTTTCTACGAGCACGGCGGCGTCGATTTCATCGGCATTGCGCGGGCAGGGTTGAGTGACATCATGCATGGCGGCGCGTCCCAAGGCGCCAGTACGATTACCATGCAGGTCGCGCGTAACTTCTTCCTCTCAAGCGAGAAGACCTACACGCGCAAGATCTACGAAATGCTGCTCGCCTACAAGATCGAGCGCGCGTTGACCAAGGACCAGATTCTCGAGCTGTACATGAACCAGATTTATCTGGGCGAGCGGGCGTATGGGTTTGCGTCGGCGGCGCGGGTGTATTTCGGCAAGGACCTCAAGGACCTGACGCTCGCCGAATGCGCGATGCTCGCGGGCTTGCCGAAAGCACCGTCGGCGTATAACCCGGTCGTCAATCCGAAGCGTGCGAAGGTGCGTCAGCAATACATCCTGAAGCGCATGCTCGATCTGAACTTCATCACGCAAGCGCAATTCGATCAGGCCAGCGCCGAAGAAATACATACGCGCGCGTCGGGCACGGAGTACAGCGTGCACGCGGAATATGTTGCGGAAATGGTCCGGCAGCTGATGTACGCGCAATATCGCGACGATACATACACGCGTGGCTTTTCGGTGACCACGACTATCGATTCCGCCGATCAGGAAGCGGCGTATGACGCCGTGCGCAAGGGCGTGATGGATTACGAGCGGCGCCACGGGTATCGCGGGCCGGAAGGTTTCGTCAATCTGCCGACGAACCAGGATGACCGCGACGAAGCGATCGACGACGCTCTCGCCGATCATCCCGATAACGGCGATCTGGTCGAGGGCGTGGTGACGTCGGTGAATCCGAAACAGGTGGTCGTGACGTTCGTCAATTCCGATCCGGCGACCATCACCGGCGACGGCTTGCGTTTTGCCGCCGCTGGTTTGCGCAGCAATGCATCGGCGGCGGTGCGGATCAAGCCGGGTTCCATCGTGCGTGTAGTGCAGGACGCGAAGGGTAACTGGAGCATCACGCAGTTGCCGCAGGTTGAGGGTGCGCTGGTGTCGCTCGTGCCACAGGACGGCGCGATTCGCGCGCTGGTCGGTGGTTTCGACTACAACAAGAACAAGTTCAATCACGTCACGCAGGCGTGGCGCCAGCCGGGGTCGAGCTTCAAGCCGTTCATCTATTCGGCGTCGCTGGAAAAGGGTCTTGGACCGGCAACCATCATCAACGACGCGCCGCTGTATTTCCCGCCGACCACGCCGGGTGGCGACGCATGGGAGCCGAAGGACGACGACCAGTCTGATGGTCCCATGTCCATGCGCACGGCCTTGCAGAAGTCGAAGAACCTTGTGTCGATCCGAATCCTTTCGTACATAGGCACGAAGGACGCACAGGATTACGTCACGCAGAACTTCGGTTTCGATGTCGATAAAACACCGCCCTATCTGCCGCTTGCTCTCGGTGCGGGTCTCGTCACGCCGCTGCAATTGGCCGGTGGATATTCGGTGTTCGCCAACGGTGGTTCGCGGATCAATCCGTATCTGATCGGCGAAGTAGCCGATGCCCACGGCACGGTGATCTCGCGCGCCAATCCGCTGATTGCCGGCAGCAATGCGCCGCAAACGCTTGAGCCGCGCAACGCGTACGTGATGAATAGCTTGCTGCATTCGGTCGCGACCGGCGGCACGGGCTCCGGCACCAACGTGCTCAAGCGTAAAGACCTGCAGGGAAAGACCGGCACGACCAACGACGCGAAGGACGGCTGGTTCGCGGGTTACCAGCACCAACTCGTGGCGATCGCGTGGATGGGATACGACCAGCCGAAGTCGCTCGGCAGCCGAGAGTTCGGTGCACAGCTTGCGTTGCCGATCTGGGTGGAGTACATGCAACGGGCGCTCGCCAAGATCCC
The DNA here is from genome assembly GCA_001190015.1 of Candidatus Burkholderia crenata. Taxonomy (GTDB): domain Bacteria; phylum Pseudomonadota; class Gammaproteobacteria; order Burkholderiales; family Burkholderiaceae; genus Caballeronia; species Caballeronia crenata. The sequence continues at coordinate 646 of LGTG01000156.1, read as the reverse complement.
GCAGCAGCAAATGGCGATGCCTGACGGTCTGACGACAGTCGACGGCGAGTTGTTCTACGCCGACAAGACCCCGGGCAATGGGTTTGTAGCGAGCATTGGCGTGGATTCGGCGAACCCGATTGAAGCTGCAAGCGATGCAGTGGGCGGAGTCGGTCCTGCTGGCATGACGCCTCCGAGCGTGCCGCTGCCCAGCGTGAACCCGGACGAGCGCCAGGAGATCATGGATCTCTTCAAGGGGCATTGATCGACGTTTGCGTAGCCCGCTCTTGACGGTAATGAAGGCGGGTAGCGCAAATGAATGGGATTGACGATATGTCGTGGGCGAATTCAACCGGTCGTTGCAACATCTCGAAATTTGGAGGTGTTAAATAAATGGGGCGACCGCGGAGCTGGAGCTCGCAACAAACCGGGAGGCCAATGATGCCATCGCCGGGCAGGCCAGGTGTCAATCAGTTTGAGACGAAGCAAGCGTTCTGGAAATTTATTGCCGAGGGAATGGAAAGTGACGCTGCGGCGCTGGCCTGCGGCGTGTCACAATCGTTGGGTCCGCGATGGTTTCGCGAAGCCGGCGGCATGCCGCCGATTGAGTTGGTGCCTCGCTCGGGCCGATACCTATCATTCTCAGAACAGATTGCGCTGCTGTGGG
>LGTG01000155.1 GCA_001190015.1 Candidatus Burkholderia crenata | reverse complement strand
ACGTATCGAAGAGCATTTCGGCTGGGGCAAGACAATTGGCCGGATCCGGCAGACGGTCTATCGCGGCATCAAGCGCGTTGACCAGCACTTCAAGCTGACGATGGCCGCGAACAATCTGACCCGCATGGCCCGAATGCCAAGCGTGGTGCCACAAGGAGCGTTGCAATGAGCCGCCATGGTGCGAGCACCGTACGGCGCCGGGTTGGCGTGCCTGCGCACTGCCTGCCAAAACCACTCGGCGAACCCGTAATTCAGCAGCAAATTGCATGTATGTGCAAACCTCTTGAACACTGCTTCGGTCGTTATGACGGGGCACTTTTCAACAGCCTGCTAGAGAAATCATAAGGATTATGCCGACTCAACCGTCATACGAAAGCATGTCCGGTGCCATGGACGGCTATGACGCGGCATAATCCGGGAGAGTCGGCATAAGTCCATCGAACGGGGCATCAGGCCATTCTGCACTGGGAGAAAATCGTGGCTGTACTGCGACACGGTTGCCGGTGCGAAAGCGAGTGCGACGGCGTACAGCTTGATGCTAACGTGTCGCGCATGCGGCGTCGAACCGTATGCGTATTTGCTGCATGTCTTGACCGAGCTGCCACAACGACCACCAGACGCTGACGTCAGTGACCTGCTGCCGTTTAACTACACCAGGCGGCAGGCTCAAGCAAGCTTGGACTGAGGCCTCGACTAGGCGCCGACCTTCGCGTCGAAACCCACTTACGACATCACTTTGCAGACATCGCCGGTAGACATCGGACTCCGCGATGCCCTCGCGATTAACCGTCAGTTAAAAATGATTCTCCATTCGCTGTGCCAGATCTATCGCTTACCACGAGCGCGCCATCCTCGCCCGAACATGCGAGTTCAAGTTTCACGCCGTTGGACAACTGCGCCGACAGCCGGGCCGACGCCCCTGATCGTGGCGATAAACGAGATGGCTCCGGCTCCGGTAATGATACGCGCGGTGCCGCGGGTGATGAAATCGGCACTGGCACTGTGTCATCGATCGCGACGACCGCCATGAAGGCTGATGGTGCCAGCGCTACGTTGCCCCTCACGGCGGCGTTTGACTGTTCGCGCAGCCGAACCCATTTGTGCAGCTGGTTGGCATTCACCCCAGCCTTCAGGGCTAGGCCCGACAGCGATGCTCCCGGTTCTAAGCAGGCATCGATCAGCCGCTGCTTGTCTGCCGGGTCGAAGCTGCGTTTGCCTCCAGCACCAACACGGGTCACTCGCAAGGGCAAAAAGCTCAAGTCATTCTTGATCATGGATTGCGTCCGCAAGTTGTTATTGCGGACGCAATCGTTAACCCTCTTAAACATCGAAGCTACGTGTGTAGAAACTCGCGCTTACGATAATTTTGCAGCGCGATGCCTTGCAGGAAGCCGCGTGTGCGAAACGGCATTGCCCAGTCGCTGATCGACGCTTCGTCCATGGTCAGCGCGAGCTTGTTGATGGCAATACCGCTCATGCCCGACGCCGATAAAGCCGCGATCACCGACCCCGCGCTCGTACCGCTCAGCAGGTCCACGTTCAGGCTGCGCGCTTCGAGCGCCTTGATCACACCGACGTGCGCAAACCCGCGGGCCGCGCCGCCGCCCAGTGCCAGGCCGATCCGTACCGGCCGCTGGGGTGTACTGGTGGCTGGTGTTGGCGGCTGGCTCGGCCGGCGTGACTACGGTGGAGGAGCCTGTCGTCGTGGTGCAGGCCGTGAACACGGCCGATGCGCAGCCGAGAGAAAACGCGCGCCGTGACAATTGGGGCAGCGACGAAAGCGAGGGCGACGATGTTTTCAAGGAGTTCTCCTGCGATAGTTCTCCTGCGATGCAACGGGGACGAGCGTGGAGGCTGCCCAGGCAGGCTAGCCGCTTGGTTAAGCCATCCAGTGACGGCGCAAATGATAAAACATGATGGGCTGGGAAAGCGTGCCAAAAGCGCCCGGCGGGTATAATTCACACTCGTTTCGACCACTCGCGACGTTCGTCCAGAAGACGCGCCGAAGCCGGTCCCCGATGTATCGCTTGCCTGGCTCCTCCCGTGCCGGCATGCACATTTGAGCTATCGAGCACACCGCACATGACCCAAGTCCGTACCCGTTTCGCTCCCAGCCCGACAGGCTTCATCCACCTAGGCAACATTCGCTCCGCGCTTTATCCGTGGGCGTTCGCGCGCAAGATGAAGGGCGTTTTCGTGTTGCGTATCGAGGATACAGACCTGGAGCGGTCGACCGACGCATCCGTCAACGCCATCCTGGAAGGCATGGAATGGCTCGGCCTTGAGTACGACAAAGGCCCCATTTACCAGATGCAGCGCATGGACCGCTACCGCGAAGTGCTGAAGCAGATGCTCGACCAGGGCCTGGCCTACCAATGCTACATGTCGACAGAAGAACTGGACGCATTGCGTGAACGCCAGCGCGCGGCCAATGAAAAGCCACGTTACGACGGCATGTGGCGCCCGGAAGAGGGCAAGGTGTTGCCGCCCATTCCGGAAGGTGTTTCGCCTGTCATTCGCTTTCGCAATCCGCTGGGTGGCGTAGTGAGCTGGGACGACGCGGTGAAGGGCACGATCGAAATCTCGAACGACGAACTCGACGATTTCGTGATCGCGCGCCCGGACGGTACGCCCACCTATAACTTCTGCGTGGTCGTGGACGATCTCGACATGAAGATCACCCATGTGATCCGCGGCGACGACCACGTGAACAACACGCCGCGCCAGATCAACATCCGGCGCGCGCTCGGCGGCGAAGTGCCGGTGTACGCGCACTTGCCGACCGTGCTCAACGAGCAGGGCGAGAAGATGAGCAAACGCCATGGCGCGATGAGCGTGATGGGTTATCGCGATAGCGGTTATTTGCCGGAAGCGGTTCTGAACTATCTGGCGCGGCTCGGCTGGTCGCATGGCGACGCGGAGATTTTCTCGCGCGAACAGTTTGTCGAATGGTTCGACCTGGATCATCTGGGCAAGTCGCCGGCGCAATACGATCCGGACCGGTTGAACTGGCTGAACGCGCACTACATCAAGGAAGCCGATAACACACGGCTCGAGACGCTCACAAAGCCCTTTCTGGCCGAGCTGGGTATCGACGCCCCCATGATCGAGCAAGGGCCGCCGCTCGAGCTCGTGATCGGTTTGCTGAAGGACCGCGCGTCGACGGTAAAGGAAATTGCCGATAACGCCGCCATGTTCTATCAGGAGCCCGTGATCGATCCCGCCGCGCTCACGCAGCATGTCACCGAAACCGTGCTTCCCGCGCTCGCCGACTTGCGGCAGGCGCTGAGCGAAGTGGAGTGGAGCAAGGATGCAATCTCGGCCGCGTTCAAGGCCACGCTCACGAGCCACAAGCTCAAGATGCCGCATCTCGCCATGCCGGTGCGCTTGCTGGTGGCGGGTACCACGCACACACCGTCTATCGACGCCGTGCTGATGCTGTTCGGACGCGAGACGGTGCTGTCCCGGCTCGACAAGGGTATTGCCTGAACGGGAGTGGAGAGCGGAGCATGGGCATCGGCGGGAACGGTGTCCGGTTTGCGCACCGAGTTCGCACCCTAAGGACGAACTATTTTCAGATGCTGGGCTAAAAGGTATTTACAACTTCAAAAGTGCCCTTTAAAATCTCACATCTGTTTTGCAAGGGGGGTATAGCTCAGCTGGGAGAGCGCTTGCATGGCATGCAAGAGGTCAGCGGTTCGATCCCGCTTACCTCCACCACAGAACGGAAACGAAGCTTTTTTAAAGCGCCAGAGCATTGGAAAACATTGGAAAAAAGCTTCGCAAGAATCACAAAGCTGTTTACAATGTCAGCTTTCGCTGCTGACTGACACGAAACTGATTAATAAGATTCAAGCGATTAAGAAAGTGTTAATCGAAGCTAATCAGAAGCCAGTCAGGATTTAAGCGAAAAGAGTAAAAGACATTAACTGAAAAGTTTATGTCCCCTTCGTCTAGAGGCCTAGGACATCACCCTTTCACGGTGAGTACAGGGGTTCGAATCCCCTAGGGGACGCCAAAACATCGGCGGCTGCTAGAAGCGTTGCAAGTTTGATGAGCCAACCAACCTCACGAACTGATAGAAAGAAGTGGAGCGGTAGTTCAGTTGGTTAGAATACCGGCCTGTCACGCCGGGGGTCGCGGGTTCGAGTCCCGTCCGCTCCGCCAACAACAGGTTGTAAAAAAATCCGGCTTAAGCTGGATTTTTTTGTGTGCGCCCAGCATGGGCGCAACAATCTTGAAGGTGTAAGTCCTCCCGTGAGTTGACCACAGCAAACGAAGTGAAGCGCAACTGCGTGAGGGTGACCGAGCGTGGGGAGGAAGCGTGGAGCGAAACCGTGAGCCGATGTACAAGAACCGGATAGAAGGCGGTGCCGATCAGGGCAAGCGGGCGCGTAACCGCGAAGCTCTCGTGGTCAAGGATTAGGTGCGGTAAATCCGGCGGTTGTGCGGTGAAGGATTGCGTTCTTACCTGGGGAGATCTCG